>WUAJ01000025.1 GCA_009827215.1 Phycisphaeraceae bacterium | reverse complement strand
GGACCGTTTATGCACTGTGGCATCACCCACTTGTTGCGATGTGTCTGGGAGTGCCGGTGCGGGATCTTCGATACCCTCGATGTGACTGAGAACTTCGCCATGCTGGTGCCAGGTCTCGAAGATGTGCATCCCCGAGTTGCGGCTCAGATCTTCGAAGACTTTGAGACCGCGCACACTGTTGCCGCGTTCGTCGACCGGAGGGGAGTAGACGCAGATCCCAAACTGACCCGGAACCACAGCGATGATTCCTCCGGACACTCCAGACTTTGCGGGCAGACCCACGGTGTACGCCCATTCCCCGGCGTAGTTGTACATGCCGCAGGTGTGCATGACCGTGAGCACATCACGGATGTATTCACATTGGATACATCGTTCGTGTGTGATGGGGTTCACTCCACTATTGGCGAGCGTCGCGGCCATAGTCGCCATGTCCTTTGCGGTGACGAGTACAGAGCATTGTTTGAAGTAGAGATTAAGTGCTTCTTCCACATCGCCGTCGATGATGCCGAAGTTGAGCATGAGATGGGCCATCGCTCGGTTCCGGTGTCCTGTTGTGCGTTCGGATTCGTACACCGACTCATCGATGCTTGGTGTGCGCCCCATGGTCTTTCCGAGCATGTCGAGCATGCGATCGAGTCGCTGTTGTTGACAGTCACCTCGGATCATGGAAGTGACCGCGATTGCTCCGGCGTTCACCATCGGATTGTGTGGTCTGTTGTTCGCATCCAAACGGATGATGGAATCAAAGGAATCCCCAGATGGTTCGACACCCACGCGTGACATGACATATTCACGCCCGTGATCTGCGAGAGCCAGTGCGTGCATAAACGGCTTGGAAAGCGATTGGATTGTGAAAGCGCTCTGGTGATCTCCCACTTCAAAGACTTCACCTTCGACGGTCACCAACGCAATCGCGAAAGTGTCTGGATCAGCCTTCGCAAGTTCGGGGATGTAATCCGCAAGCCGCCCCTCGTTGCAATCTTTGTATCGTTCATGGAGTGACTCCAGAGCGTTCGAGACTTCCTGCTGACTATACGGGCGTGGGTTCTGCATACTCATATCTTCAAACAATAGACGCCCGATCAGCACGCCGATTGGACACCCACTGCTTGCAAACTCAGCATGAGCTTGCCTTGACTTATTCTTTCACTTCACTATTATGGATATTTATTGTCTGCAATCAATACGGAGGCGCCATGACCCACCAATCAATCAAACCACGGATGAACTACTACACACATGCGATGGACTTGCTCGGACACCTTGAGAACATCTCGCAGGGTCTCCGTGACGGATCCATTGAAGAGAGCTTGCTCGATCTCATCGAACTCCGAGCCTCTCAAATCAACAGATGTGCGTTCTGCATCGATATGCACGCAAAGAGCGCAAAGATCCATGGCGTTCACGAACTCAAGCTTCATGCACTCTCCGCTTGGGAAGAGTCCCCGCTCTTCGATGCACGCGAGCGTACGGCACTCGCATGGACCGAAGCGGTCACGAGACTTCATGAATCCGGCATCTCCGATGAGCTCTATTCTCAAACACTTGAGCACTTCACTGAGACCGAGTTGACGAGACTCACCATCGCGATCTCGACAATCAATACATGGAACCGATTGGGGGTGGCATTCCGTCCCACACCTGGTTCGCTTGACAAACAGTTTGGGCTGGACAAAGCTGTGATGAGTTGAAGCGACACGGGAACCAACTTGAATGGGCTCTTCATTGCGCTGTAGTCCTTGCCGGCCTTGATGCCGGCAAGCGATTATCCGCAGGTTCGCTCGCTGAACTCCACGGCGTTCCACCAAAGTACCTTGCCAAAGCATTGCAGTTGCTCGCAAACGCTGAGATTGTGAACAGTGCGCCTGGTCCCAAGGGTGGGTATTGCCTCGCGAAGTCTGCGGATGAGATCAGCGTGCTGGATGTCGTGGACGCGGTCGAGGGCGGCGAGCCGCTGTTCCGATGCCAGGAGATTCGTAGAAGAGGCCCTTGCCAATCAATCGGCGCAAAGCACTTCGCAAAGAGCTGCCAGATCGCTGATGTGATGTGGCGAGCTGAGGAAGCGTGGAGAGCGGAACTCGCGAGAGTCACGCTCGCAGATATTGGACAGCGAGTGCTGACCGAAGTCTCGGTGAAAGTCCTCGGCGTGGTTCAAGATTGGGTCGACGCACAAACTACTTGAAGGAAACTGGATTTGAGACGAGAGCTGATTCTGAACAACCTTGACGAAGCATTGACCGAATGCCATCAACTTCTTGAAATCGGCTATCGAGTCCATGGAAACTGGACACTCGCACAGATATGCAACCATATCAGACTGACCATGGAAGCGAACATGCAAGGCTACCCGAAATGGATGAGCATCGTCGGCTGGCCCCTGCGCCCATTCCTCCGTCGATTTGCGCTGCCTCGTTTGCTTGAGTGCCGACCGATCAATGGCATGAAGACTGCTGGAATGTTCGTTCCAGTGGATAATCTGGAAGATCAAGTAGAACTGGAACTCCTTGAGCAATGCGTGCGTGAGTTCCAACATTCAACAGAACCACTGCACCCGCATCCCGGCTTCGGGAAGATGCCACGCGAAGAGTTCAATCGATTCCACGCAGCCCATGCGGCTCATCATCTGAGCTTTCTCAGTCCGTCTCAAGCATCCATGTGAAGTTGAATAGGCTGACCGCTCGTAAGTTTTAAACTGATCAGTTGCTCTGTTGAAGAGCGATGTAGACACCGATCGGATCACGGATGATCACATTGTCAGAGTCCTGGACTTCGCACACGACCTCGCCACCGCTCTGCTTGACCAAGTTGAGACTCTCTTGAATATCATTTACTGGTAAGCTCAATAGCCACACTGTTGGGATATTCACATCAGAGTCATCAGAAATAAACAGCTCAGCAACTGCAATCTGAGCATCGTGCCCATTCGTATCAAACGGGCTATCGGCACATGACTCAAACATATTTCGTACGACGACCTGCTCATAGAACTCTCGAATCAAAGAATCCTGCTTCGAGACCAGTAGCAGAGAGGATATATGACCAACCTCGCGTAGGTTAGGTATCTCGTACATCTCCTCAGTAACGACAGGAATGATCCCAAAGGCAGCTCCTGATGGATCTTGAAGACCAGCCCACAAACTCTCTCCTTGCTCCCCTTTCCCATGCATGAGCACTGTGCCACCGAGTTCCACAGTTCGTTGAACACTCGCTGCGACATCAGATACTTGAAAGTGCGGCATCCACTGGAGCGGGAGCGACTCGTACTCTGGAGTCCGCTGTCCGAGTCCGATGATCGGAGTGCCTAGATTGTTGCTGAGATCCTCACGCCAAAGCGGAGACTTCCCAGTAGTCAGTACCTTTGCATAGAACGCGAGTTCCATGGCATGCTCAGGAACAGCAATGTCGGCGCTGACTACGCCACCCACACCCAGATAGAACGAGTTTTGCATACAGACCTCATCAGCTTCAGTATTTCAAGTTCGAATCATTCATGATTCCATATGAGTGTAACAGAAAATTTTGAATCGCATCCATAGTCTCATCTACGGTTCAGCGAGTAACTGGTACAGATAGCCACGATTTTAATGGATTCGAGACCGTCGAGCATTTGATTCTGTGTTACATTTGAACTGCTCAGCAGACAGCTTGGAAGATGTCGCCCTTACTCTGCAGACCACCTTGGTCATACACAATGCTCAAAGGAGAATACAAAGTATGAACTCTACAAAGCTATGGATAGGCATTCTGTGTTTTGCATCTGTTGTTGTCCTTGCAGCGACAACTCAGATGCCAAACACCCATGTTGCAGACGACAAAGCCGTCCAGGTACATTACCTGGAGATTGTGACGAAACAAGTTGACGACACATGCAAGGTGCTTGCAGACGCGCATGGCATCGAGTTCAGTGATCCGATTCCGGAACTCGGGAACGCACGGACTGCGGATCTCCCTGATGGCGGTCGCATCGGCGTTCGTGCTCCGATGCGGGAGACTGAGGCTCCTGTTGTTCGGCCGTACCTATTGGTGGATGATATCGATGCAGGGATCAAAGCCGCTGAACAAGGCGGCGCTCAAGTCGCTATCCCTCCAATGACCATACCGAATCAAGGCACCTTCTCCATCTACATACTTGGCGGGATTGAGCATGGTCTCTGGCAGCAGTGAGCACTTGCTTGCTTAGCATCTTGATCTCGGTATCCATCCATAAATGATGAGCGCATCATGAGAAAGCAAGCTAGGAAGTCTTATCGAGTTGGTCCTGAGACCGAACGGATCATGCACCGCGCGTTCACACTTGATGATTGTGATGTGTTCTATCGACTCAACAGTCACCCCGAAGTCATGCGATTCACGGGCGAGCCTCCACTGCAATCGATAGACGAAGCACAACGAGCAATCACCAGCTACCCCGATTTCGAAACAGTCGGGTATGGCCGATGGGCTTGCGTTCTGAAAGACACTGGAGCCGTGGTTGGATTCTGCGGCTTGAAATATTTGCCTGAAATAGACGAAGTGGATGTCGGGTTCCGCTTTTTCCCTGAGTACTGGGGACAAGGAATCGCGACAGAGACATCCAGAGCATGCATTAAGTTTGGGTTCGATGTTTTGAAACTGGATCGTATTTTGGGATTGGTGCTCTCAGAGAATACAGCATCCATTCGTGTGCTTGAGAAATGCGGGCTGATTCGGAACGGCGAGGTCGAGTACGACGGTGAGACTGCTCTGAGGTATGAAGTACTTCGTTCGACATAAAAACAGCCTCGGATATTGCCAAGGCCTGCGAAAACATCAATCGGGGTGACAGGACGCCAGTTGAACTTTTTGCTGCCCAGATCGGCCTTTGGAGCCTGGAAACTCAGGTTATGGTCTCAGCCAAGGACTGAAGCACACGCCCGGATTACTCGGTCAACATCCTCGTCAGTGGTCCGCCAGTTCACCACGCTCACACGCATGGCTTTCCGTTGTTGCCAGATCGTCCCACTGAAGAAGGCTTCGCCGGTGGCGTTGATTGCCGAGATGACCTGGTCAGTGCGGGCATCATGGGCGGCTTCGTCTGCTCCAGCACGAGGATCAAGGAACCTCACAAGCCCCTGGTTGAGGCTAGGGCGATGAATGATTCGAACACCAGGAAGCGACCCGATTCCCTCCACGAGCGCAGCAGCGTGGTCACAGCACCGGTCAACCAGATTCTCAACTCCCTGCCGCCCCAGTTCACGGAGCGCGGCGTAAACAGCAAATCCCCTCCCGCGTCGCGACCACTCCGGCGTCCAATCGATCTGATCTCGGGCACCGGCCGTTGGCTGGATGTACTCCGCATTGATGGTCATCGCGGCTAGGTGCGCAGCCGAGTCGCGGACGAATACAGCACCGCAGTCGAAGGGCACATTCAGCCACTTGTGAGCATCCGTCGCCCAACTGTCAGCGAGTTCGACACCGTCGAGATAGGCACGCTTTGATCTGCTTGCACGGGCAATCAGCCCGAACGCTCCGTCTACATGCACCCAGGCGCCAGACTCTCTCGCCATCGGGATCAGGTCGCTGAACTGATCGAACTCACCTGTGTTGATCTCACCGGCGCTCAGTACGAGCACTGATGGGCCTCCGGTCTGTGCGAGTGCGCATTGGAGCGACTGAACCTTGATTTGCCCAAAGTCGTCGACGGGCAGCCGCACGACTTGCCGCTCGCCGAACCCGAGGAATCGCAGCGCGCGATCTATTGAGTGATGACGCAGTTCACTGACAAGAACCTGGATCTCGGGTGCTCCAAACAACCCTCGCGCTCCGAGATCCCAGCCTGAGCGCTCCAGCACCGCATGACGAGCGGCAGCAAGCCCTGTGAAGTGTGCAGCTTGGCACCCAGTTGTGAGCGCGAATGACGCCTCGGCAGGCAAACCAAGTAAATCCTTGAGCCACTCACCAACAACTTCCTCGACCACAGCAGCCGATGGGCTGCACTCGTACGTCACCGCGTTCTGATCCCAGGTCGAAGTCAGCCAATCTGCTGCGAGCGCGGACGGCAGGGCTCCGCTGATGACCCAGGCGTAGAAGCGTCCCGTGCCAGATCCCAGTAGACCATCTTTGGTGGCCTCAACAAGATTATCGATCACCTGACTGGGCTCCATGGGATCTCGATTGAGTTCGCCTCCCAGCCGTGACCGCAACTCGTCATATGTTGCTGTGGCTGCAACCCGTCGGGTGTCGGTACTACCGATGAACGCCTCGGCATGCTCGAGTGTGCGCCGCAATGTTGATACGGTTTCGTCCATCATCCTGCGCCTGCCTCTTCATTGACCATCGTTTCTCTCGCAAGCATGGTGACTTTGCGCTCCGAACCCCACCGATACTCACCAACCGCGCCTGTCGAACGGATGACCCGATGACAGGGGATGAGATACCCAACCGGGTTCGAAGCAATAGCGCTCGCCACTGCCCGCGTCGCGTTCGGGCAGCCGAGTCGCTGTGCCAGCTCGCCGTACGACACGACGCTGCGCTCGGGTACGCGCAAGAGTCCCTCCCACACCTTGAGCTGAAAATTCGTGCCTTTCAGATTAAGCAGGAGATCGTCGCTCCTCTCCCGGCTGAATATCGCGTCCCCAAGGGCAGCGATCTCGCTCTGGTGTTCGACAAGGATCGCACCAGGCCACTCTTCTGCGAGATCATGGATCTGCTGCTCGGATGTCGAGATGTCGGCAAACCGGAGCGTGCAGATCCCTCGGTCAGTGGTTCCAATGAAACAATGACCGAATGGTGACTCGGCTACGCCATGCTTGATGGTGGTTCCTTCCCCGAACCGTTTGTATTCACCCGGCGTCATGGCATCGACGGCCACGATCAGGTCGTGCAGCCGCCCGGGCCCGCTCATTCCAACTGCGAACGCAGTTTCCAGAACCGCGGTGGAATCTCGCAGCAGACGCTTTGCATCTAATGACGTGAGGTGTTGGATGAATCGCTTCGGACTGATTCCTGCCCAGCGCCTGAACATCCTCTGCAGGTGTGCAGGACTCAGGCCCACGACCTCAGCGGCTTGTTCGAGAGTCGGTTGAGTCTGAGCGTTCTCGGTTAGGAACGAGATCACCCGTTTGATTCGCTCGTAGTCTGATGCTTGGCTGTGATCGGATGGCTCTGTCATGCTTCAAGAGTGTATTGACCAGATCAGGGATGGCCACCCGGTTCTTGCGCTCTGAGTGACTCAACAGCATCGGAATGCTGAATCGTTTGAACCACGACGGTCATCGTGAAATCCGGCCCAGAGGCAAGAGGATGGCGAAAACTGGTCCTCAACTCAGCCGCTGCATCAGACAGTGCCCAGCGTCACAAGACAGGTTTGAACCATGCCTAAACGCAGAAGGCTCCGGCACTTGCCGGAGCCTTCAAGTCAGCGAATCGGGATGACAGGATTTGAACCTGCGACCTTTTGACCCCCAGTCAAACGCGCTACCAAGCTGCGCTACATCCCGTATTGGCCTCTTAAGAAGCCGGTATGAAGCATAGTCCGGCACGGCTCTCCAGACCAACCCAACGGAACGAGTGCCCTATTGTTACGTATGAGCACACCAAACTCCCCTGCATCGGTCCTGTTCCGCTCCGCTCGTGTGATTGATCCCGCTTCAGGAATGGATCAAGTGACTGACCTCGCGGTGAAAGACGGCGTGATCGCTACGATCGAATCAGGGATTGATCCGACTGGGTTTGAGAAGGTTATCGATGCGGATGGGATGATCCTGTCTCCTGGATTGATTGATCCGCATGTGCATCTTCGTGAGCCCGGACAGACGCACAAAGAAGACATTGAATCCGGCACCAAAGCCGCGGTTGAGGGTGGGTTTACAACGGTATGCTGCATGCCCAACACTTCTCCGGCGCTTGATTCTCCTGAGATGATCGAGTTTGTGCGCACCCGAGGGCAGGAGAAGGGGCACTGCCGGGTCTTCAGCGTCGCGGCGGCGACACAAGGACGCAAGGGAGAAAGGCTCGCGGAGATCGGGCTGTGCCTTGATGCTGGCGCCGTTGGTTACTCTGATGATGGTGATGTTGTCGAGTCCGCGTCCATGATGCGCAGTGTGCTCCAAGCTGTGAAACAAACAGGCAAGTGTTTCATGCAGCACTGTCAGGAGTTGACGCTCACAAAGGGTGCAGTCATGCACGCAGGCACAGTGTCCGCAAAACTTGGGCTCAAGGGTTGGCCTCGCGAGGCGGAAGAACTGATCATCGAACGTGATATTCGGCTCAACAAATCCATCGGATGTCACTACCACATCCAGCACATGTCGTCTGGGAACTCGGTCGAGATCGTCGCGCGAGCTCAGCGAGAAGGCATTCCGGTCACCTGCGAAGCGTCCCCCCACCACTTGCTGCTCACGCACGAAGCGATCGAGACGCACGGGACGCTCGCGAAGATGAACCCGCCGCTCCGTGAGCAGTCTGATATCGACGCACTGCGACAGGGCGTCGCCGACGGCGTCATCACGATCCTCGCGACGGACCACGCGCCGCACCACGCGGATGAGAAACGCAGCGCGATGAGCGACGCCCCATTCGGGATCACCGGTCTCGAATCAGCGCTGGGGCTGTACCACAAGGCGCTCGTCGAGACCGGTCACATTGAGTGGCCCAAGCTCATTGAGCTGATGACGATCAATCCCGCGAAGCTGTGCGGGCTCGACGAGATGGGGCTCGGCAAGATCACGATCGGTGGTCCCGCAGACCTCACGCTGATCGATCCAAATCACCGATGGACACTCACGGAAGATGACCTAGTCGGCAAGAGCGTCAATACCCCGTTCCTCGGATGGGAGATGGGCACACGCGCCGTGCTGACGATGGTCGCAGGACACACCAGGAACATGCACGAACTCGCTATGGCGTAAAAGATGATTCGATGAACACGATCCTCAAGCAGCTCTGGGACACGCGTGAGATCAGCATCGCGATCCTTGCGATCTTGACCATCGCGGCTCATGTGATCCTCCGCTTCGCGCTCGATGCGGGTCCAGAGGCCGCTCGGATCCCGCTGACGATCTGTCTCGTGCTTGGTGGGACGCCGTTGGTGCTTGAGTTGTTGATGAAGGCGCTCCGCAAGGAGTTCGGATCGGACCTGCTCGCGGGGATCTCGATCGTCACTTCGGTGCTGCTCGACGAGTATCTTGCGGGGTCGATCGTGGTGCTCATGTTGTCGGGCGGTGAGGCGCTCGAGGAATACGCGGTCCAGAACGCATCGAGCGTGCTCAAAGCGCTCGCCAAGCGGATGCCTTCTGTGGCGCACATCAAAGCGGATGGGAAGCTCACGGATGTCCCGCTCGACGATGTGCAGGTCGGCGATCATGTGACGATCTTCCCGCATGAGACTTCTCCTGTTGACGGCGTGGTCATCGATGGGCACGGCGTGATGGACGAGTCGTATTTGACTGGTGAGCCGTACATGATGTCCAAGGCGCCAGGGTCGTCGGTGTTCTCCGGCGCGATCAACGGCGAATCCGCGATCACGATCGAAGCGACCAAGCCCGCACAAGACTCCCGCTACGCGAAGATCATGCAGGTGATGCTCGACACGGAGCAGCGCAAACCCCACATGCGCCGTCTCGGAGACCAGCTCGGCGCGTACTACACCCCCATCGCGGTGGCGCTCGCGATCGTTGCGTGGTTTATCTCTGGAGATCCAACGCGCTTCCTCGCGGTGCTGGTGGTCGCGACGCCTTGTCCGCTGCTGATCGGGATTCCGGTTGCGATCATCGGCTCGATCTCGCTGAGCGCCAAACGCGGGATTGTCATCAAGGATCCCGCGGCTCTAGAAACCATCGAGACTTGCAAGACCATCATTTTCGATAAGACCGGCACGCTGACCTATGGCTCACCAACCGTGACTGAGATTCATCCGGCGAGCGAGTTCGATGCTGATGAACTTCTCCGCAAGGCAGGGTCTCTTGAACGATACTCGAAGCACCCGCTCGCGAACGCGATTGTCGACCGAGCGACAAAAGAAGGCGTATCGTGCTCAGAACCCTCCGAAGTCTCTGAGAAACCAGGACAGGGGCTCTCGGGACGCATCGAGGGGAGCGATGTGCTGATCACTGGTCGCAACGCGATCGTGAAGATCGATCCGGAGAGCGGTACGCAGCTGCCGGAGGTCGCGGCGGGGCTTGAGTGTGTGGTCGCGATCGATGGGAAGTACGCTGGGACGATCCAGTTCCGCGATGAACCACGCAAGGACGGAAAGCTCTTCATCCAGCACCTCGGAAAGAAGCACGGCTACGAGAAGGTCATGCTCGTCTCGGGAGATCGATCGAGCGAAGCGAAGTACCTCGCTGAGCGGGTCGGGATCAGCGAGGTCCGTGCGGAGCAAACCCCTGAGCAAAAGGTCGAGATCGTCCGCGCTGAGTCCGAGCGGGCGCGGACCTGCTTTGTGGGTGACGGGATCAACGATGCGCCGGCGCTGTCGCTCGCGACGGTCGGGATCGCGTTCGGTCAGGCATCGGACATCACGACCGAGGCCGCGGGGGTGGTAATCATGGACTCGTCGCTCGAACGCGTGGACGAGTTCTTCCACATCGCTCGGCACATGCGCCGGATCGCGCTCCAATCCGCTGTAGGCGGGATGATCCTGAGCATCGTGGGGATGATCCTCGCGGCGATGGGGTACCTCCCCCCAGTCGCGGGGGCGATCTCGCAGGAGGTCATCGACGTCTTCGCGGTCGCGAATGCTCTGCGGGCGGCGTTCCCGCCTCGCGTGCTGTCAGATATCCGCACCTAGACCGATCGTCGTGCTGATCCATCGCGTGTGGTGACCTAGAGTCGTACTCAATCAAAACCCGCGCCCGAGCTCTTCGGGCTTCATCGGCCAATGCACCGGCCAATCCAAAGGATGGACACCAGCATGAGCATCAAAATCGGTATCAACGGCTACGGACGCATCGGACGCCTCGTTCACCGCATCGCTTCCAACACCCCAGGCATCGAGGTCGTCGCGATTAATGACCTCGTCCCGGCGGACAACCTCGCGTACCTCCTCAAGTACGACACGATGCACGGGCGATTCCTGATCGATCACAAGCCCGCTGAGGTCTCGGGAACAGAAAACACCATCACTGTCAACGGCACGGTCGTCAAGACCACCGCTGAGCGCGATCCAACCAACCTCCAGTGGGGTGACATGGGTGTGGACTATGTCCTCGAATCCACAGGACTGTTTACCCAGCGCGACGACGCTCAGAAGCACATCGACAACAACGGCTGCAAGCGCGTCATGATCTCCGCGCCGACTAAGACACCAGACACAGTCCCGACCTTCGTCCACAAAGTCAACTGCGGGAAGTACAACCCCGACACCGACACGATCATCTCCAACGCGAGCTGCACGACCAACTGTCTTGCTCCGATCACCAAGGTGATCCTGGACACCTTTGGTCTGGAAGAGGGCCTGATGACTACGGTGCACGCCGCGACCGCGACGCAGCCGACTCAAGACGGCCCATCCAAGAAGGACTGGCGCGGCGGACGCAACGCGTACATGAACATCATCCCAGCAAGCACCGGCGCTGCGAAAGCGGTCGGCCTCTGCCTCCCAGCGACGGTTGGCAAGCTGACTGGCATGTCGTTCCGCGTGCCGACTGCGGACGTTTCTGCGGTGGACCTGACCTTCCGCACCGAAAAATCCACCTCGCTCGCGGAGATCAACGCGGCGATGAAGGAAGCGTCCGAAGGCAAGATGACTGGCGTGCTCGGATACACCGAGGAGCAGGTCGCCTCGAGCGATTTCGTCGGCGATTCTCGCTCGTCGATCTTCGACGCCGGCGCGGGTATCGAGCTCAACAGCAACTTCTTCAAGGTCATCTCGTGGTACGACAACGAGGCGGGTTACGCGAACCGTTGCGTGGATATGTTCCGCATGATGGGTGAGAAGGACGGGCTCTAAAGCGTCCGGATCATTTCCGATTTCTCAAGCCGCTCGCGCATCTGCGAGCGGTTTTTTCATGCGCCGAACCTACGCTTGCACATGCGATACAAATGGACACTTCTTCGTGCTTCTCGTTTCCTCCTCGACGGCGGAGGGATGTTCGGGATCATCCCGCGCGTGGTCTGGACACGCACGCTTGAGCCGGATGACAAGAACCGGATCGAGCTGATGCACAACTGCGTGCTCCTCGAATCCGAAGAGGTCGATCCTGAGACCGGAAAGCCCCACCGCTACCTCATCGAAGCGGGGACAGGCGACAAGCTCGACGAGAAGATGTCCAGCATCTTCGGACTCGACGGACGCACCGTTGAGTCTGAGGTTCAGGGCGCTGGAGTCGATCCGGCGGATATCGAAGCGACGATTGTCTCACACCTCCACTTCGATCATGCCGGGGGTCTGACGCGCCGTGCTCGCGATGGTGAGGAAGCGGACTGGATCGCGACCAAAGACGGCGCCGCGTCTGGAAATTGCAACGAGGTCATGTTCACCTTCCCCAACGCGGAGTTGATTGTTCAACGCCGCGAGTGGGTCGATGCTCGCAACAACGATGCGGTGATGACGCGGACCTACTACCGCGATCACATCCTGCCGTTTGAGGACGAGCGGATGCCGCTTGAAGGCGGACGCGCTCGCTTGCGTCTTATCGACTCGCCTCGTCCGTTCCCGCTCAATCGCAAGCCCTCGAAGGGCGAGATGCCCAAATCGACCGCGTCTGAGCGGATGACGGAGGTGCTCCCTGGGATCAAGGTGTTCCTCGTTCCGGGACACACCTGGGGTCAGCAGGCGGTGCAGTTCGAGGACACTGAGGGGCGGACGATCGTGTTCACTCCCGATGTGATGCCGACGCATTACCACTTGGGACAGGCGTACTCGCTCTCGTACGATGTGGAGCCGTATACCTCGATGATCACCAAGCACTGGTTCCTGAGCGAAGCCGCGGAGCACGGCTGGACGCTGCTGCTCGACCACGAGCCGGGGAATCCGCTCTATACGGTCAAGAACACGGATTCTGGGTGGTTCGAGCTTGTCAATGCATGAGCTTTGGCAACGCTGGATGGTCATTTCCGATCTATACTTCTGAGCAGCCATGAGCACTGAGACCACGCCTCCAATCCAGGACACGACGAACGAAGCCGCGGAGCAAGCGGAGACTCCTGTCGATACAGGATCCAAAGCAGCAGAATCCGAGGCGGCGGGATCGACTGCGGAAGCGAAACCAAAGCCCGGCCCGACCAAGGTCCCCAAGACCAAGCGGACCCTGTTTGAGCGTCTCGAAGCATGGATCTCGAAGCTCTCGACGCGGAACAACTTCTGGAATCGTGTCTGCTCGATGATCTGGTTGCCGTACGCGTTCCGCTCTGGGATCAAGATGTCTCAGGACGAGAACACATATCGAGCGACGCTCCCGTTCCGCAGATTCAACAAGAACTGGTACAGCGCGATGGCGGGCGCCGCACTCCTCGGAAACTCCGAGATCGCGGGCGGGAACTACGTCTTCAGCGTCTGCGGCGGCGACTACACCGTGGTCTGTAAGCATCTCGAATACAAGTTCTTGCGTCCGTGTCACGGCCCGGCAGAATACCGGATGACCCCGCTCGAGGACATCCACGCGCTCGTTGCGACTGGGGAAGAGTTCAACATCACGATCCGCATGGACATCGTCCAGGTCCTCGTCCCGATGAGCGAGAAGAAACTCGTGGACGAGGTGGATGATCCGAACTCCAAACCCGCCAAACCCAAGCGGGTCGGACGCTGCACGGCGACCTTCCACGTGACCCCCAAGGCGCACCACAAAGCGAAGAAACTCCGCGGGACGAAGAAGGCATGAGCGAGCAGAGCACGCTGATCCGTTCTCAGCCGACGACGACCAATCCAATCCTCTGGGGCGCGTACCTCGGATGCTCGTGGACATGGTGCATCGGGATGTTCTTTCCGATCCTGCTCTTGCGTGATTTTGGTTGGGCCGGATTCATCGCATTCGCGATCCCCAATGTGCTCGGAGCCGCGGCGATGGGCTGGGTGCTCCGCTCACGCGAGGAGTCCGTCAGCTTTGTCGAGCGTCATCCGATCGCTTTGTGGTGGTTCTCCGCGATCACGATTGGTTTTCATGTGTTCTGGATCATCTGGATCACCTCGTTTATTCGCACAGCTTTGCCGCTTTCCGACGAGTACCTCTTCGGCGCTGGCGCGATTGTCATCGCATTCGCGTTTTCGAGCGGGCGATTGATCCGAATGGGCAAAGCGCCGCAGCTTTCGATGTTGCTCTGGGTTGTCAGTGCAGGGGTGCTTGTGACCTTGCTGATCACCAAGCAAGCGCAGCCTGCACTTGATTCGATGATGGAACTCCCGAGATCTTCATCTGGAGTTGTATGGTTCGTGCCGATCTCGATCTTTGGGTTCCTGCTGTGTCCCTATCTGGACATTACCTTCCATCACGCTCGTCAGAATCTGAGCACACAACGATCGGGACGGCTTGGATTCACGATCGGGTTCTGTGTCTTCTTTGCGCTCATGATCGTGCTCACAACGCAGTACGCTGGGGTGATCTACAGCGCCATGTCGGGACGAGGATTCCAGTCGATCACGATGCCTTGGGTCGCGGCGTGGGTACTTGTGCATCTGCTGTGCCAGTGGATCTTCACAGTCCGCGTTCATCTGGATCGGATGGCAACACTCCCTGCACATCCGCTGCTTGGACATCGCGGGTTGTTTGTTGTCGCTTTGATCGCCGGACTCGCGGGATTCCTTGTACCGAACATGAGCAGGCATTCCGGACTCAGTGCTGGAGAGATCGTGTACCGCTGCTTCCTCACCTTCTACGGCCTGGTATTCCCGGCGTACATGCTCTACCGGGTTGTCCGATCACACTCGACACAAGTCCCGCTCCAAAGATGGATGATGTGGCTCGCAATCGGTGTCGCGGCTCCAATGTTCTGGATGGGATTCATCGAACGACAATCCGTGTGGCTCGCGCCGGGATTCGTCGTTGTCCTTTGCGGTGCGTTTGTGCTCAAAGGAAAACGCCTCACTGATCCTGCGTGAGTCCCTGATTCTGTGCCACAATCTTTGCATTGCGTTTCATCATGTCGAGCTTGGCGCGTTTCATCGCGGAGCCTTGGAACGCTTTTCGGCGGTCGTCTTCGGACCAGTTGAGCACTTCAAGCAGATCGAATCGATCGCGCGTCGGCGCGTAGGCATCGTTGATCGGTTGGGCATCTGATTTTGGCGAGTTGTGCGGACAGACTTCTTGGCAGATGTCGCAGCCGTAGATCCAATCACCGATGTGCTTAGCGAGTTCGGGTTTGATATCGCTGCGATGCTCGATCGTCAAGTACGAGATGCACTTGCGAGCATCCACAGAATACGGCGTGATCGCATCGGTCGGACACGCGTCGATGCATCGCGTACACGTGCCGCAGTGGTCGGCTTCTGAGCGCTGATCCGCAGGGGGCACAAGATCGAGCGTGGTGACGATCCCGCCGAGGAAGAAGTACGACCCGATCTTGGGATGAATGAGTAGCGTGTGCTTCCCAACCCATCCGAGTCCGGCACGATGAGCGAGCTCGCGTTCGAGCACTGGTGCAGTATCCACAAAGACTTTGAACTTTGCATCGGGATGATCTGCTCGCAAATCATCGGCGAGTGACATCAGCCGTTTCTTCATGACTTTGTGGTAGTCTTTGCCTCGCGCGTAACGAGCGATGCGTCCCTGACCTTGCTTGAGTGGAGTATCGATGTTCCCTGATCTGCTCGCGTAGACATCCGCGACGAGGAGTATTGATCGAGCATCATCAATTAAGCGATTCGGATGAATCCGGAGATCGGTGTGGTTTGCGAGCCAATCCATCTCGCCTTGCTTGCCTTGATCGATCCAACTACGGAGTTGACCCCCCCACTTTGATGGATCGACATCAGCGACTCCCGCAAGCGCGAACCCGAGGCGCTTTGCGTGCTCAATCACCTGTGTTGATATCGAATCGCTCACACGCGATCTTACACGCTCGCGGCGTCGCACTCACATCCGGTGCCGCACGACATTCCGTCGTCTTGCATCCAGTCATAGAGCGTATCGCTCGCGTGCTTGAGGACCTCGCGAGGATCTCTAACGTCTTCGTGTACCCAGAGTTTGGGGTACTTGTAGACGACCCATCCTCCGTATCCCATGTCATCGAGCGCCGCGACTGTCTGTCGGCAAGGGAGGACGCCGTCTCCGAGCATGACGGGATGGTGTTCGTTGTCCACATCGAGCAGCTTCACGCAGTGAAGATGATCCTTGAGCAGTTTAACACCTTCGACAGGACACTCTCCGGCTTGCTGTGCGGCTTGGATGTTGTACGACACGCCGAGATACGGATGCGGGAAAGCGTTGATCAGATCGAGCAGGTCTTGTGCACTTGCGAACGAGCCGCCGTTCTCGATGAGCAGCATGGAATCTGTATTGCGAGCGGTTTGCGCCGCGAGTTGCAGTCGCTCTCCGACGCGGCGGTGTCCCCACGCTCTGGGTTCGGCGCGTGGGAGTTCGTAGCCATAGACGCGGACATAATCGACGGATGCCTTTGCTGCAAAGTCAATGAACTGCTTGGTCTCTTCCACCCCCTCTTCGGCGTTCACAAAGATGTGACCGATGACTGGAGGGAAGATCGGTTTGTCGTATCGCACCCCTGTCCCCAGAGCGACCGGTGTGATCCCGGCGTGCTCAAACTTGGCGCGGATCTCGTGTGGATCCATCCGCATCGGATCGCACATCATCGCGGATTGGGGCTCAAGAAACGAACGCATCTCAAGTCCGAGGTATCCCAGATCCAGAGCGGTCTGAATCGCTTGATCCAGCGTCCATCCGGGGCAGACAGTTGTCGAATACGCGATCTTCATGTCAGGGTCCTCTGTTTCATCCTGAGAATGGTGATTCCTAGATCAGACAGTGTATCGTCCAGAGCTCCACAGAGCGAGCAGTGAGCACAGATCAGATTGGTCATGATGCTTGCTCGGAGACAGGAGCGGGTAGGTGAATCGCGAAGTCGGATCCCTTCCCGAGTTCTGAGTGGAGTTCTAGAGATCCTCCATGAGCTTCTGCAATCCTCCTCGCCGTTGGGAGTCCCAATCCTGTCCCAGAAGCTCTGGTCGTGAAATAGGGATGGAAGATCCGCTCTTGATCCGCATGCTCGATCCCAGGTCCTGTGTCGGTCACATGGATCGAGACGCTGTCATCTTGGTGCTTGGTCACACGGAGGATGAGGTCTTTGCCTACGGCGGGATCGTCCTTCATCGCGTTGACGGCATTGATCATCAGATTCAACACGGCTTGCTTGATGTGGTTCGCATCAATAGCAATATTTACTGGGACAGGGGATGGATCCAAGCGGATCTGGACGCCGCTGGATTGCGCCTGAACATGAAAGAAGTCTCCGAGCTGCTCGATCAGGTCGTTCAGATCGGTCGGATGTTTGTCGAGATGAAGTTCTCCGGCGTATTCGAGGAAGTCCTCGAGAATCCCCCGAAGCCGATCCGTTTCGTTTCGGAGCGCTCCGACCCTGCGTCCCATCCGCCCCTTCTCCTGTTCGTCGATTGAGAGATCTTCGATCGCTTCACCCAAGAGCTGTGCGTTGAGTCCGATGGTTGAGAGTGGATTCTTGATCTCATGAGCGAGTCCCGAGGTCATGGATCCAATCTCTGCGAGTCGTTCAGCAGAGCGTGCTCGCTTCTGGGACACGCGTGCTCTTGCGGACGCACGCGACACGGCGACTCTCGCGACCATCGCTGAGATGAATGCACCGATCGCGCATCCGAGCATGACCCAGAGCAGTGCATTCATCGTTGATCTCCGACCATGTAGATCATGACAAGAGCATAGAACACCTGCTCAGGGAGGTGCTTGCATGGATGAGGATTGTTCAAGTTTCGTTAACGACGAGGTGTGCGCGAATAGGTCCGCTTTGGAACCACGACTTCTGGTTCAGAGTCATCGCTGGTTTCATTGGATTCAAGAGCGGTGACCTTGGTCGCGCGCCAACCTTTATCGCCGTTTTCCGCGCTGTATTGGACAGGAGATCCATCAGCAAGGACACGGAACCCCTCACCTTCGATGACTGTGTAATGAACAAAGATGTCTTGCTCGTCCGGCCCGACAATAAACCCAAATCCTTTGCGCGGGTCAAACCACTTTACATTGCCTTGGATATCAGTAAGCGTGTTGCCTTCGTTGCCCATATCTGTCCCCGAGCCCAAACGCTCGGTCTCCTAACTCCGGCAACCGTGATCTACCCACGAGACAGGCACACAGTCCGGGTGCATGCGTATCGCCATCAAGGTGCGATAACACTCGTACAGCATACCAGATACGCTCAGCGCGTCAAACACCCCCGAACAAATACAAGATTTATTCGGGGTTTTCACTTATGTCTGAAATGCGGTCGAGGACTTATTCAGCCGAGGATGACTCGGTTTTCCGTGAACGGCGGCGACGACGACGCTTCTTCTTTTGTTCGCCGTCATCTCCTTCACCACCCTCGTCGGAATCATCGGAATCAGCACGCGCGGCTCGTTCTGCCTTGCTTGCCTTCTCCTTCTCTTCCCAGTCTGGGTCTGCCTGTTTGATCGAGAGCTTGATGCGTCCCTGATCGTCCACGAGCAGGACCTTGACCTTAACTTCGTCACCAACAGAGACGATGTCTGCAACGGACTCGACATATCCAGGCGCGAGTTCGGAGATGTGGCACATGCCGTCGGTCCCCGGAGCGATCTCGATGAACGCACCAAAGTCCTTGGTCGAGACGACCTTGCCTTCGTAGATAGTTCCGGCTTTGACATCCTCGCACAGCGCGGAGATCTCGGCTTCTGCCTTCTCAACATTCATCGCGTTGGACGATGAGACGATCACGCTGCCGTCGTCGTCGACATCGATGTTGACGGAGTACTTGTCTTGCAGGGCGCGGATGGTCTTGCCACCAGGTCCGATGAGCTTGCC
>WUAJ01000240.1 GCA_009827215.1 Phycisphaeraceae bacterium | reverse complement strand
GGTTGGTGAGCATGTAAACGCTCGATCCATCGCGTGAGACTTGGACGGATCGAACTTCAAAAGTCCCATCCGTGCGTTGTTTGTGATCAGGGTTTATGCGTTGGTCTGCCGAGGCACAATCCAAGGTATAGAGATGCCCATATCCGGACTCCTCCGAGATATACCACAGCGTGTCTGTGCCTGGGATAAATCCGAAACTGTTGAAGTCCCAGCCGATCCATGCTTCATCGCGAAGATGATGAATCGGTATGAGTTCATGATCGTCAGCTGTTGTATCAACAATCGCGATCCAGCGGTCTTTGTTGTCATGGGACATCAGCATGGTTGCCGCGAGCGTCCCGGAATCATTCCATCGCGTGCCCCAGTGAGAGACCGGGCGTGCCTTCTTGTCAGAATCACCTTCCGTTTCTTTTTCGTCGGCGAGTTCTTCAACTTCCTTGCTCTCATCCACAGCTTCTTCGATACCCTCTCCCGAACCAGCTTCTTCCACTTCCTTCGCCTGCTTTGCTGCTTGCTCATCTTTCAACCATTGCAACGGATCGTCGTGAATCAGCGGGAGTGCATCCAACGGCAAGTCGATCACCCGCTCATTGACCAAGTCCAAGAGTACAAACTCATGAGGCGTTTCCTTGAAAGTCCCGACCTTGGCACGCACACTATGCGATGAGACATAGCCGTCCTGGTTGATATAGTCCGGCATCGCATCACGCTTACTCTCTTGACGATCCGATGGCGCAGTGACCATAAACAGGTGCGTACCCGAAGGACTCAACCACGACCACTGGTAGCGTCGATCCTTCCCAAGATAGAACGGCCCCGCAACCGCGTCGGGATTGGTATCACGCCATGCTTTAGTGTCAGATTTACGGATGTCCTTGCGTTCATCTTCGAGCCGAATAATCTCTAGCAAATCTCGCTGCTGCTTCTCCAGGAAGGAACGATCATCCTCATCTTTCTCATCATCCGGCTTATCCTCAAAGCGTACATCCGCGGCTTGTGTTTCAAAAGAATCGCCAAGTCCGCGGATCCTCCAACTTCCATCGCGATAAAACCCATAGCGTTCCTCATCAGCGAGGAAGAATACATTGGATTCGCGAGTCGTCGTTCGCGTCAGTTGTTGGACCTGCGATTCATCGCTGCTGTATAAGTACAGATCGCCACTGTGCACGAAGATAGAACTTAACGAATCTCTGCTCCAATCTCCCGAATCCAGATAGAAGGGCCCTGGGTTTTCTGGCGTAATCATCACATGATCCCGACTCAGGTCACTCATATCAATGATGTATGAATCAGTGAACCCTCGAGCCGCTTCGCCGGTCCGTCGCTGTGAGTAGCGGACTGATCTCCCGTCGATCAACCAACGAGCACTTGTAGGAGACCGCGCGATCCAATCCTGCTCGGCGGTAATTAGTTCGAGTGTTGGTTGCTCACCAGCAAAAACTGGGACTGTAAAGTAGCAGAGTAAACCGATCGAGAGTCGAGTGATTTGTACTTTCAACATGCCGCAACTATATCAGATGATCAATGGTTCAATCCGCCGGATCCTGATTTAGTTATCGTCTGAATTCGCAATCGGTTGTTCGTACAACGCTGCTAGTTCTGGCTTTTCCCACATCGTGTACATCTCGTTGGCGTAGTTTTGGATGGCTAAGGCATACCGATGTTCTTCACCAAGAACTTCACGCAGTCCAGTGAGCGATTTCAAAATCATCGGCTCGGCTCGCTCAAAGTCTCCTTGTCGATAGATCGCTCGACCAAGCGTTCCGCGTGTCAGGTGTGTCTTGACATGATCATCGCCAAAGACGCGTAGTCGATCCTCGAGCACACTCTGGAACATCTCTTCTGCTATTTGGAACTCTCCTCGCTGAGCGTGAAGCAGCCCAAGATTATCACGAGCCGTGAGAGTTGCCGGATTATCTGAGCCCAGTGTATTGGTACGGAGCTCAATCCCCTCATGGTGGAGTTCGATGGACTCTTCATAGCGCTTGAGTCGCGTATACACAATCGCGAGCGCCGAAATTGCATCCACAGTTCCCTGATACCGCGGCGCTTGGGTTCTTCCGATCTCAACAGCTCGCTCGAATATCGGAGCGGACTTCGGCTGTTCCTGCATGTGATAAAGCAGACTCGCGTGCTGAACCAGCGTGTCGATCATGACTTCAGGTGACACTTCATCACTCGACTCAGCGAGTGCATTGGTCTCGAGCACAAGCACAAGTGCTGTATCGAGATCATCGATGTCCATATAGACATCAGAGAGCGAGTTGCGTCGCTGAATCAGATCATCGATCGGGATATCAATCGACTCACTCAGCTCGACACAGCGGCTCAGATGCGTGATCGCTTGGTCGTAGTCGTTCATCACCCTGAACTGATCCCCCATCGTGAATCGGATCCGTGCTTCTGCTTCTGGAGCATCTCGGAACCGCTCTGAGATTGCCTCAGATGATTCTCGCATCGCTGCTACCAAGGAAATATCTGCATCACCCCCGAAGTTTGGATCACCTGTCGCGAACAAATCATCCGTCAAAAACTCACTAATCAGCTGCTGTGACCGTTGCTCCTGTTGCGCAAGCTCACGCCCCCTGGTCGCCTGATTCAATGCAAAGCTGATAACCAACAACGCAGAAACGAGCACCATGATCAAAGCCGCGAATGACCCTGCGAGCATCGGGTTTCGCTGCGTGAACTTCCGGAGTTGATACCAACTACTCAATCGGCGAGCTTGGATTGGTTGCCGCATCAAATAACGATCGAGATCGTCCGCGAAGGCGCTTGCGTCCTGATATCGCCGATCGATCTCATGAGAGAGTGCCTTGGAGAAAATGATTTCAAGATCACCGCGCAGTGAGCGGTCGTATGTCCCGAGCGACTTGGGTTCGTCTTCACGGATCGTACGGATCATCTCGTACAGACTCGATCCTTCACTTCCGATCGGGTGATGTCCCGACAGCAGCTCAAAACCAATGAGACCCAAGGCGTACACATCGGTCTGCACACATTGCTTAGTCTGTTCAGCGCGGTCAACCTGCTCCGGCGCCATGTATTGCAATGTTCCGAGCAGTTGCCCAGTCTGGGTGATCTGTGTCCGATGATCCAGCTGTGTGTCGATCGCGATCCCAAAGTCAAGGACCTTGGGATGCCCATCGACATCCACCAGAATATTGCCTGGTTTCAGATCGCGATGGACGATGCCCAACGCGTGCGCGTGCCCCACCGCTCGGCAGACTTCGATCAAGATCTTGACTCGCTCATCAATCCTCAATTGTTGATTCTCTGCGAATCTGTTGATCGATTCACCTTCGACCAACTCGATCGCGACATACGGGATATCGCCATGATCTGACTGTGCGACTCCGGATTCATAGATCGTCGCGATCCCGGGATGATTGAGTTTCGCGAGGATGTCCGCTTCGCTCTGGAATCGCTTGATAATCTTCGCGTGCAGTGACCGTTCCCTGATGACCTTGAGAGCAACCTTGCGCTTAGGAGACTCTTGGATCGCTTCGTACACGATTCCCATCCCTCCCTCACCGAGCACGCCTTGGATTACGAACTTGCCGATCGATTCGGGGATGGTGTCTCCCGAAACTTTGTCGATGGACAGTCGTTCCGGATCGAGCACGGGACTGGTATCACGATCCGCACGCAGCATGGATCTCACTTGGGCGATCAACTCTGAATCGTGATCGCAGAGTTCTTCGATCTTTATTTCCCGCTGCTCTTCAGTCAGATCGCATA
>WUAJ01000239.1 GCA_009827215.1 Phycisphaeraceae bacterium | reverse complement strand
AATTTCAGGCGCATTGGCAAAGTCGCTGAGCTGATTGCGCAGGTCTTCCAGCTGTGCGAGTTGAGCATCGAGCATCGCAGTCCCAGAGACTGGATCGGATTCGAGTGAAGTCGCAGCGTTGGACAGATCCTGAGCGCCGAGACGAACGAGTGCGGATCGCTGGTCAAAGAATGCTCGATTGGTCGCTCCTGCGGTTGTTGAGCCGTCGATCGCGTCGCGGATGGATTGGAGGTCCTTGGCGCACTGGAGGAGTTGTGTGGATGCGACAGACAGCGACTGGGACGCTTGCTCAATGGTCGCTTGGTTTGATTGGATCGCGCCAGATTCCTGTTCGCGGAGTTCGTTGATCAGTTGTTGGGTTTGGTTGATGCCGTCGGCGGTCGCGAGGTCGATCACGCGGCTGGTCAGGAGCGGCGATGAGCGGTCGTATGTTTCAAGCACATCGGAGACGAGATCAAGGGCGCGTTGATCGGACTCGCTCTGATTGATCGCGAGTACAATCCGCGTTGGTCCTGGGAGTGCGTCGACCATATTACTAGCACGCTGGGAGAGTTTGTGAGCGCTGGTCGAGGTGACATCGATGCGGATTCGGTGCTCGCTCGTGAGGTATCCAGCGAAGAATACGGCTGTGCCTGAGGTAAGCACGAAGAACGAAGCCATGACGATGAGGATCGAACGTTTGCGCGCCAGTCTTTTGGACTCAAGCACGGCGGCACTCAGCGCGACCATCCATAGGCATCCGATGATAAAGAAAGCGATGGTTCCAGAGTCGATGATCCCTTTGCCAAACTCTCCGGCGCGGCTGATGACGGAGAGTCGATCAAGGACTGGGGAAAGCGTTGATCCCGCGCGCGGCGCGAGGACTGAAGTGACCACAATAAAAAGCACCAGCGCCATCATGGTGCCGAGGAACGCGAGTGTTTGACTCGATGTCAGCGATGATGCGAGCAGTCCGATGCTCAGGTACAGCGATCCGACGAGCACGAGCATCAGGTATCCCGCGATGATCGGTCCGCCATCGGGAGCGGGTGAGCTCACAATCGCGAGCACGATCGGATAGATCAGCGACGGCGTGAGCATCAGGATCAGGAACAGCACGGCTCCAATAAACTTCCCAAGCGCCACGGCCCAATCTCCCGCGGGAGTCGTGCGGAGCGACTCAAAGCTTCCAGTCCGGTACTCCTCAGACATCAGACGCATCGAGATCGCTGGAGCGATCGGGATCAGCAACCACGCCGATGCGATGAAGAAGTACCGCATCGAGCCGGGCTGTCCAGGGATGAGCGTCTGATTGAGAAAGAGCACAGCGGAAAGAAAGGCAAACAGTGCGATGATGATCCATCCCGCCGGGACGCGGAACATGGAGACGAGTTCCCGCACTGCGATCGTTGTGACGAGTGTGCGTTGTGCGTTGAGAGATTGGATGAGATTCTGGATCACACGCCGCTCCCGATCATCGAGGGTTGGTTGGGCGCGGGATCGATGAGACTCATGAAGATCGTTTCGAGTGTTTGTTTCTGTTGTGAAAGTTCGCGGATAAACAGTCCCTGATCTTCTGCTGCTCCAGCGATCGGTTCTCTCAGATCACCCTCGTTCGGAAGCGCGTTGACGATGACTCGGCACCATCCTCGGCTCGCGTCGTTGGGCTGGATCTGATCCGCGATGGTTGAATCAACTCCCGGCACCGCAGCGAGAACGCGCAAAGCATGCGCAATACCAGCGGATGGGTTCGTGCGGATCTCGACGGTGTATCGGGTCGGACCTGGCGCGGCATTGATGAGGTCGGTGGGGGTGCCGTCGGCTTGGATCTGGCCGTGGTTCATGACCATCACACGATCGCAGACGCGCTCAATCTCAGGGAGGATGTGCGAGCAGACGAGCATGGTTTTGTCTTGGGCGAGATCGCGGATGAGCGAGCGGGATTCGCGGATTTGCGAGGGATCCAAGCCGTTGGTGGGTTCGTCGAGGATCAGGACCGGCGGATCGTGGATCAACGCTCCCGCGAGTCCGACGCGTTGTTTGTAGCCTTTGGAGAGCTGTCCGACGCGCCGACGAGCGACATTGGAGATATGGCACTGATCCATCGCTCGATCCACAGCTGATTTGATTTCTTTGGTTTCGACCCCAAAGAGCTTGGCGCGATGCTTGAGATATCCACGCACAGACATCTCTGGATAGATCGGTGCTTGCTCTGGGAGGTATCCGATCTGGGACTTCGCTTGAGCGGGGTGTTTCGCAATGTCGTAGCCGACGATGGAGATAGATCCGCGATCTGGGGCTAAAAACCCGGTCATCATGCGGATTGTGGTGCTCTTTCCCGCTCCGTTGGGTCCCAGGAGTCCGACGACTTGGTTCTCTCCGAGCTCGAAGGAGACATCGGTGACCGCTCTGAGCGGGCCGAAGGATTTATAGATTTCTCGGACCAAAATCATAGAGTTCTGCTGGCTCCATCGGGCGGCATGCCGATACTAGCGTGAAAGAAGCTTGAATGTTGTTGCACCCGCATGTGTGTGGCATGCGAATACAGTTTAGAGCAGGTGTTCCACGATCGGGCATTCGCCCGTGATCGCTCAATGAGATTTCTTTCTCGATGGTCAAGACACAGCCCAAACTCGTCCTTGTTGGCGCCTCTCCGGAGGAGACGGCACAACTCAGAGAAACACTCGGCGATCGCTACGAGATCGTGGTTCAGCCTGATGAATCGAGTGTCGCGGCGGTGCTCAAAGCGCTGGGTGAGGGTGTCTGCATCGTCAATCCCGACGGTGATGTACTCTGGTCAAACGAATACTTCGAGCTGCTCGATGCGTCGGTCCGAGATCGTGTGAACGCGTTGTGTGTCCAGTCTGCGGATGCAATCCCGGGCGTGAGTCACGATCCAGCGCAAGGCGGCGCCATGGTCACCAAGCATCGTGTGAACTCCGATGAAGGGATCCGCTCGTTTGATGTCTACATCACTGGGATTGCGCGGATCGAGGATGACGAGGTTCGGACAGGACGCATCGCGGCGATCGTGCGTGATGTGACAATCGCACAACGCACTCAACAAAAGATGGACGCGATCGACCGTGCGGGGTTCGAGCTCGTGCGGATGGATGTGGATCAGATCAAAGAAATGAACGCGCTCGAGCGTCTGCAGCTCCTTGAGAAGCGCGTCATCAAGTATTCCCACGAACTGCTGCGTTCGGATCACTTTGTGATTTTCCTGACGGATCAGAAAACCAACAAGCTCCAGCTCGTGATGCAATCGGGACTCCCGGAAGAGATCCAGGATCTGGATCTGTATCAGGAAGCCGAGGGTTCAGGAATCTCGGGACATGTCGCGAAAACGGGCGAGAGCTACATCTGTTATGACACGCTGACCGATGATCGATTCCTCCCTGGTTTGACCGGCGCTCGATCGAGTCTGACCGTTCCTTTGCTGGTCTCGGACAAGGTCATCGGGATCATGGACATCGAGTCGCAACAGCCCGGCGCGTTCGACGATCAGGATCGCCAGTTTGCGGAGATCTTCGGGCGCTACATCGCGATGGCGCTGCACATGCTCCAGCTGCTGGTGACTGAGCGTACAGCGACCAATCAGACAGTTTCAGGGCGCTTCGAGGGTGAGATCAACGAGCCGTTGGAAGACATTGTCCACGAGATCGATTGGCTCAAAGAGCATCAGAAGACTGCGGATCCAGAGACGGCT
>WUAJ01000238.1 GCA_009827215.1 Phycisphaeraceae bacterium | reverse complement strand
CACGCAGGTCGCCGGCTTTGTATCCGGTGGCTTGATCGTGTGGGTAGAGTTTGTTGAGTGTTGCTCTGGTTTGTGGGGAGATGTCGGATTCTGAGCCGTGGCACTGGAGACAGGTGGGGGCGAGCTGGATCGGTGAGAGGACGGCAAGATCTCCGGCGTTGTTGGTCATGATGTTGGGTTCGTTGGAAATAGGCTCGGTGATCATCCGCGCCCAGAGGGGTGGCCTGTTTTCGTGATTGCGGAGTTTGCTTGAGGTGCGACCGATGCTGAGTTGGTGTTCTTCGCTGATTTGCGCGGCGATCTGTGGTGCACGCTCGGAGCAGATCTGGATCGCGTGTGATTGACCTGATTCGCTGAGTGCGGCTGAGAGTTCAGCGAAGAGGGCGCTGAAGAATGCTTGTTGTGCTTCGCTGGCGCGGTCGAACTGCGATTGTTGTGTGGTGTTGAGTTGTGGTTGGGTGGTGGGGCGCCAACCTGAGCCGTGACACGTGAAAGCGCGGAGGTGGCGTTCTTGTGATGCCCAGCGGAGATTCTTAAAGACGGCGAGGACTTGCTCGTCGCTGACCATGGATTCGATGCGGTCGTAGATCGCGACATTCTCGATCTCGGCGACGATGGACATGTCCGCGGTTTCTTGGAACGAGTCAGGGACCTCGAAGGTGTGGGATTCCCAGCGGTCTTCTGGGATTGGAAGATTGAGTCGTTCATACTGCGCGATCAGTGCGTTTGCGTGGCGCTGCTCGGAATGGATGATGTTGGAGAACGGCTTGCGATCTCCGAATTTTTCTATCACGGCTTTGTAGAATGCTTTGGCTTTGCGTTCGTCGTCGAGTGCGGTGTCGAGCGCGACCTTGAGATCAACCATTGCTTGGTCGTGCTGGATCACTTTCGTGGGTGCGCTGTCTTTCGGACCCATCGCGGTGAGTGTGGTGAGCGCGAGGATGGATGTGGTGAGCAGTGCAAAGGTTGAGCGGGTCATTCGTGACTCCATGGGTGATGGTTGAAGACTGTTGTCAGAGCGTGATCGTGTTATTCAACACCGAGCGCGTCGAGGGCTTCGATGAGTTTGGGGGTGTAGACATATCCCGGTCCGCCTTGCATGGTGACGACGACTCCGGCGAGTTCGAGCATCTGAGCGCGGGTGGCGCCGGCTTTGACGCACTTCTCGACATGGGAGTAGATGCAGGGCTCACAGCGGAGCGCCATCCCGATCGCGAGTGCGATGAGCTCTTTCTCGCGGACGGAGAGGGCGCCTTCTCCCATGAGTTTTTGGAACATGGCGCCGAATCCTGATGAGAGGTCGGGGGCTTGGGCGTGCATGTTCTTGGCTTTGGAAGACCAGGTTTCATAGTGGACGGCGGCGTTGGTTGGGTGGTCGGTGGTGGTCATGTCAAGCCTTTCTGGTTGGTGATGGATCCTGTCTCACACAAAAAGAGACCCTATTATCCGAATAATAGGCCAAATAGACAGATCGGTCTAGCGTATTTGGAAAAGTAATTTGGTACTGTGGGGGTGTACGCGTGAGATTGCGGGGTGGGAGATCAGGAGTCATCGATGATCCATGGTGCGTTGAATATCAAGAAGCTGCTCGGTGCGATGCGTCGCTTGGATGCGTCTGATCTACATATCAAAGTGGGGATCCCGCCGACCTATCGGATTGGTGGTGAGCTCCGTCCGATCGAAGCGGATCCGGTGAGTGAGGACGAGGCTGATCACTTGCTCGATCCGTTGCTCAGCGAGGTGCAGAAGAAGAAGTTTGATGAGACTGGGGATCTGGATTTCGCGTGGCATCTTGAAGATACGGAAGGTGGTGGGGGTGATCGCTTCCGGATCAACATGCTGCGTTCAGGCAATCACACGCACGCGGCGGTGCGGCGCGTGAAAGCGGAGATCCCGACCTATGCGGATCTGCGATTGCCTCCGGTGTACTCGAACATCGTGAAGAAGCAGCGCGAGGGTTTGGTGCTGATCGTTGGGGTGACGGGGTGTGGCAAGTCATCAACACTCGCGGCGATGCTTGATGAGGTCAATGCGACTCGACCGGTGAACATCATCACGATCGAAGATCCGGTGGAGTATCGGTTTGTTCCCAAGCAAGCGATCATCTCGCAGCGTGAGATCGGGATTGATGTGACGGACTTCCATGAGGCGCTGCGCCATGTGGTGCGTCAGGATCCGGATGTGATCTTCATTGGTGAGATGCGCGATCAGGAGACGGTGCTGTCGGCGATTCAGGCGGCGGAGACTGGTCACTTGGTGTTTGGCACATTGCACACGGCGGACACGATGGGCGCGTTTGGTCGCATGCTCGAGTTCTTCCCGCAGGATGAGCGGGCGTTTGTTCGGAACTCGCTTGCGGCGACGATGAAGGCGATCTGCGCGCAGCGATTGGTGCCTGCCAATCCGGAGCTCGGTGGTTCCAAGGTGGTCCCAGCGGTGGAGGTGTTGTTGACCTCTCCCACAGTGCGCGAGTTGATTCGCGATGAGCGGGACTCGGATCTGCCTGCGGTGATCGCGACGAGCCGTGCGGATGGGATGGTGAGCTTTACGCAGTACCTCGCGGAGCTGGTGGACAAGGAATGGATCAGCTCACAGGTCGCGCAGGAGTATGCGCCGAATCGCGACATGCTCAACTCGATCCTGAAGGGGGTTGAAGTGAAGGCTCAATCATTGGTTGGGCGGATCAAAGGGTAATTCTTGTTTTGCAGGAAAAGATTCTGATTTTTGCTCTGTATTTATCAAACTTCGTGATCTACAGTACTGCGTGCCGCGAATGCGTCACGGTGCAGGAATCGAATTTGAAGGAGTACATGGAATGAAACAGATGCTCACAGCAGTGTGCTTGGCGGCGATGGTCGGCGGGCTGGCGATGGTTGGTGGTTGTGGCGGTGGTGACGAGGGGTCATCGACTCCGACAAGCACTTCGAGCGCGAAGAAGCCGAGCGTGAACGCGATGGCGGTCAAGGGCGCTTTGGTATTCAAGAAGACCTGTGCGTCCTGTCACGGCGCGGACGGCAAGGGGATGCCGAACAATGGTCCTGACTTGACAGCGTCGCAGTTTGTCAAAGACACGAGCGACGAGGATCTGCTGACTTATGTGCAGGTCGGTCGTGAAGTCCCCGGCGGTGTTCCGATGCCACCTCGTGGTGGGTTCACTGAAGAGATGCTTCCTGACGAGGACATCATGAAGGTGATCGCGTATCTGCGGAACTTCCCAGGGAATCAGCCTTGAGTTGATGAGTTGATTGTTGTGAATGCCGCGGTGTAGTGCCGCGGTTTTTTACGCGCGTGATTATCCCGCTTGCGCGTGATCGCTCGGGTCGATGTTGAGGGATTTCATTTTCTTGTAGAGGGTGGTGCGGTTTATCCCAAGGATTTCAGCGGTGGTGGTGCGGTTCCAGTCGTTCGCGATCAGCGCGGACAGGATGATCTGGCGTTCAGGCTCGCGGAGCGCATCGGTGAGAGTCATCGGTGTCCACTCGCAGGATGATTGTTGAACTTGGAGCGGTGGTGTGTCGGACATGAGGTGAGGTGGGAGATCCTCGGCGGTGATCACCTGTCCCTTTGCGAGCACGGACGCACGCTCGATGATGTTGGAGAGTTCGCGGACATTCCCTGGATAGGGGTAGGATGTGAGCAGTTGCATCGCTTCATCAGTGAATCCCACAAACTTGCGAGAGAGTTCCTGGGATTGT
>WUAJ01000237.1 GCA_009827215.1 Phycisphaeraceae bacterium | reverse complement strand
GTGCTCATCGAGCTTGCGGGCTTTGATCAAGAACTCACGATTCAGTCGGACCACACGCTGTTGATGCTAAGAGTGTTTGAGATTGGGATACCTGTCCTGCTCTGCTTGGGCTCGTTGGTGCTGATCAAGAAGTACCCCCTAAACGAGGCGCGAGCGTACGAGATCAAGGAGTTGCTCGAAGCTCGTCGTCAACAAGCAGCAGCAGACGCAGACGATTCATAATCACCGTTGAGGAATTGAAGATTACGGGCTGAACTGCTTCTTCATGTTGTTGATGCGGTTGACCGTTTCGGACCAGTCGTCCTTGTCGACGAGCACTCCGGTGAGCCGGCCGTCGGAGAACTCGCTCGGGATGCCGGCATTGACATCAATGTTCCCGCTCTGGAGCAGGAGGAGTCTTTCGAACTCGCCGCGGTTCATCGTCCACTCATCACCGGTTTCGGTGTCCCGGATGGTGACAATCTCGGACCGGCGCTCGACGCTGTCGGGCGCCTTGTCCATGCCGCTTCGGAATGCGAAGAAGATTGCTCCGACAAAGGCGACTCCGATGATGGAGCGTGCGATGATTGGTTTTTCGTTGAGGGTCTCTCGAAGTCCCATTGCTCTCAGTCCCTTCGTTTATTGATCTGGATAGTAATGACCCCAGTTCCAGAAGTTGGGGGCTGAATCGTAACGGTCGGTCCTGAGAATGTACTCGGCTTCGGTCATCTGCTGGACTCGAAGATCACCTCGGAGGATGTTGCTCGCTCCGTAGCTAGAGAGTCCTTCCTCGTCTGAGAAAGCCGCGGCTCGGTGTCTTGGGATCCAGTCAACCGCATCAATGGCGAGGACGACCTCGCTAGGGTGCTTGATCAGACGGAGCTTCTTTCCTGAGACTCCGATGTATGGGTCTGTGTCAGAGGGGGAGGAGTCGTTGAACCAGTATTCGGTGTACTCCTCGAAGCCGTCCTGGTCGTAGTCGAGCACTTGGACGTTGCCGCCGTATTCCATGCGGAGTCTTGTGGTTTCATCGAGAACAGATGAAGCGCCTCGCGCGGAGGGGCACACAAACGACTCTTGGTTCTGTCCTCCGAGGTATGGCTCAAGGACGCGCATCGCATTCCAGCGATGGGCACGGAAGTCTTGGGAGCCCGTTACCGGATTGACTTCTTTGCCAGGCAGGAAGGGGTAGATATCGATCGCTTCGGGGTCTTTTTGCTCGTCGTAGTAGATCTGGATGCCCATTCCGATCTGTTTGAGATTGTTCTGGCAGATGATGTTCTGAGCGGACTGCCTTGCTTTTCCGAGTGCTGGTAGGAGGATCCCGATGAGTAGGGCGATAATCGCGATCACAACGAGCAGTTCGATCAGTGTGAACGCTCGGCGATTGAGCGAGTTGTGATGGATCGAGGGACGCTTGAGAGGTGTATGGTCCAAACTCATTCTGATTGGCTCCTTTCGCGCTTCATTATGCGAATCTCAGGTGCTGATAGATTAGCTGGAGCCCACAGTATACAAACTTCTACATGTGCTCCCTCTGGGATCATGCTTTCGGTCAGGGTATTTGATTCCATCGGATTCCCATCGATGCTGATCAAAGGTTTGTGGTCAGGTCTGTAGTCGCTTGACTCAAAGTTAATGACAATCTCTCGTCCTCTCCAGCGCCGAACGGCACGGACGGTGCCGAGCTCGGGCATCGGGCACGGATCGATCGTTAACCCATCCCAAGTCGCGGACGCTCCGATGACGTGCTCGATGCTGATGCGGTTGAGCCATGCGGCGGATCCGGTGTACCATGTCCATCCGGCTTTGCCGGGGTATGGTGAGAGCGGTCCATCGACATTGCCAGGCAAGCAGTACGGCTCGGCGGCGTATCCGTCGGGGTCCTGTGATCGGACTGGTGGGGAGATCGAGTTCCAGATAGCCGAGACGGTTTCGGGTTCGCGCCGGAGTGCGGCGGTTGCTAATGCCCATGTCGCGGCATGCATGTAGACCCCGCCGTTCTCACGTGAGCCGGGGGCGTATCTAGACAGGTATCCGATCGCGGGATCGGGGATGGTGTACGCGGGAGCGAGGAGCAAAGGGCCGTACGGCGTGAGGAGTCTTTCCTTGACGGAGTCCCATGCTTGATCGCGCTGGTCTTGGTCTCCTGCATCAGCGAAGTGCGCCCAGGTCTGTGCGTTGAGGAAGATATTGCCCTCAAGGGAATCCTTCGAACCCAGCCACCTGCCTGAGGCGTCGGTTGCTCTGCGGAACCACTCGCCGTCCCATGCGTGGTCACTGATCGCGTCGTTGAGTTTTTGACGCTCGGCCGCGTATGAGTCTCTGGTTTCTTGATCCCCCACTTCTCCGAGGATGTGTCCGAAGTCCTCAAGGATTTTCATGAGGAAGAACGCGACCCAGACGGATTCGCCGTCGGAACCCAGAGCGGAGAGCCCGTCGTTCCAGTCGTTGTCGCCGATCAATGGGAGTCCGCGTGTGCTCTGTCGTGACAATGAACGAGCGATCGAGCGTTTGCAGTGATCCAGCAGCGGCGTAGCGGTCTCGTCATCAACGAAGGGGACCAGTTCGGCGAGAATACCGAGGTCCCCGGTCTCGCGGATATACGAAGCCGTGACAAAGGGCAACCAGAGGTAATCATCGCTGCACTGGTCGTGGAGACCTGTTTCGGTGAGCGGGTTCCACCAGTGGTAGACGCTGCCGTCAACGAACTGGTGCTTTGCATGGAGCAGGATCTGATCCTTGCAACGGCTCGGCTCACGGTGCAACCAGACCTGGCTATCTTGGAGCTGATCACGGAACCCGAACGCGCCGGATTGTTGGTAGTACCCGCTGCGTCCCCACAGGCGAGCGCTGATCGCTTGGTATGGGAGCCAATGGTTGTTGAGCAGGTTAAAGTCCTCGCACTCAGTCTGGACCGATGTTGGCGACAATCGCTCGCTCCAGCGATCGCTCGATTCTTTCAATGCTTCGGTGATCGGTTCGAGCGATGAGAACTTGTCGAATGTCGCTTCGAGTTGCTCCTTGGTTTCTGCGATCGCGAGCACGAAGGTTCGCGTGATGCTCTGGCCTGGCTCGAGCATGAAATCAGTGCCAACCCCGGCACAGGCATCGGCGAAGCGTCCGAAGGACGGCTTGCATCCCTCGGTCATCGCGATTGGATTCCGCTGGTCTCCGAGCTTACCAAGGAAGGCCTCGGTGTCCGCCGTGACCCAACCATCGTCCTCGGCTTCTGGCGCCATCGCGAATCCGGTGATGTAGGGCCAAGGCCGATTCCAGTGATCCTCGGGAGTGCCAAACGGAGCGTTCCAAACGTTCTTGGTCGCGATCACGGCGTTCCGCTGCGAGTCATATCGTGTGGTGAAGAACAATCGGTGGAACTCGCGTGTGGAATCCGGAGCCGCGTCGCAGCACCACTGGAAGAACGCACCGATGCGGAGATTGCGAGTGCGGTCCGAATCGTTGGTGATGGTGAGCGTCCAGAGCTCTGCTTGATCGTCAGGCGCGACGCCCATTGTCCACTTGGAAGAAATGCCGTGCGCGGAAGACTCGAACGTGGTGCTCCCGGCTCGGTGAGTGCATTTGTAATCGTCAAACTTAGTCTTGCACGGATGCGGCGTGACTGACCAGACCTGATCTGGACTTTCGAGGTCAGAGATATACATCGCTCGTCCGCGATCCTCGCGGATGTGGTCCATGGACCAGCGCGTGAGTACATTGAGCTGGCAGTGATCGAGCCAAGAGAATCCAGCTCCGTTCTGGCTGACGACAAAGCCGTAGCGTCCGTTGCTGACCACATTTGCCCAGGGTCTGGGCGTGGCGTGATCGGTGATCTCAGATCG
>WUAJ01000236.1 GCA_009827215.1 Phycisphaeraceae bacterium | reverse complement strand
GGCGCTGCACCAGCCGTCGTAGTAGACATAGGTTGGAGTCGATTGTGCAACGCTCATGTGTGATTGTATTCATGTGCGAGCGAACGATCAGCCACCGAGTGAGTCGATGAGTTTCTCGGTTTTTTCTTCCACGGTTCCCGAGTCCATCTTAAAGGTGGTTGTGCCGGTCGTGTGGTCGGGTTCGATGGTTCCCGAGGTGGTGTCGTAGCGCCAGCCGTGGGTGTTGGCGCCGGCGGCGGCTCCACCTCTGCGGATGGTCGCGAGACCGTTATGCCGGTTGGTTGGAATGCCGTTGATGTAGGGGCCGTAGATGCCGTCTGATTCGTTAATGGTCCCGTCGTAGTCGGTGGTTTTGAGCAATCGGAAGTAGAAGGTCTTTGCGGTTCCGGCGCCGACATGCGGGAGGACCCCGCCGTGTTCGGTTTCGTAGAGATCGACAGCGCGCTGCAAGACCGCGGCGTCGGCGATGACGGCGGCGCGCGCGGCATTCTCTGCAGAGCTGGACATGCGCGGGACCGCGATCGCGCCGATGATCCCGATGATGACCACCACGATGACGAGCTCGACGAGCGAGAACGCTCGGCGACTCAGCGTTTGCTGAACGAGTTGGGTAGGCGCGGGATCCACAGTGCTTCATTCGACGCGAATGTGCACTGGTCTGACGTCCGCTCTGAGGACAGGGCGGTTTTCCCTACTGATTCACAGAGTCTTGATGGTTTGGAACGACCGAGAACTCGGTTGAGCTTGCTTCGTGCTTACCAGAGTTTTTTGGCAACGCTCGGTAGGAGCCACGCGCCGATGCCGGCGGCGATTCCGGATTTGAGTAATGCGCCTGGGAGGAAGACGACCATGCCGTAGTACCAGGCGCTGGACCAGCTCATTGCGTCGGTGGCACTGTCGTGGTTGCGGACGAACCACAACCAGGGGACCCCGATCGCGAAGATGATCGCGTGGATGACGAGGCCGGCGGTGAAGATCGCGAGCCAACCTCGCACGGCTTTGTCTTTGCGCCGGATGATCCAGTGCGCGAAAGGTTGGCAGACGACGAATCCGATAAGGTACCCTCCGGTCTGTCCGACGATGGTCGCCCATCCCGCGTTGCCCTCGGCGAAGACACCCACCCCGATCGCGCCGGTGACGAGGTAGAGGAGCATCGAGAGAATCCCGAGCTTGGTCCCCAGCGCCATCGCGCACAAGAGCACGGCGAGGGTCTGCAGAGTGATCGGGAGTCCGAGTGGAGCGGTCGGGATCGCAATCTGCGACGCGATCGCGGTCAGCAGCGTCATCAATGGGACGCTCATGAATCGGAGCAGGTCGCGGTCGATGGACTCGCTCTTTGAGATCGAATCTGCTGGCGCGTTGGTCGGAATGTACTGGATACGAGAGATTTGGTAGCGAGTCATGCCGTTAGGATACGACGCGGAAGTTCGCTTGTCTTGGGCCGTCGCTTGAAGGGTAGATCCGAGCAGCGATGTGCTTGTCGTGCGCGATTGGATTGGACAGCGGCTTGATCTCGATCTGGGCCGCTTGCCCCTTTCCAGGCGCGGATCGCATCGCGGCTTCGACGTCGATCTGTCCCAGAGCACGCGATTGGGTCTCGATCAAGCATCCACGCACGGTGGATCCGGGTTCAAGGATCAGACGCGGCGTGCGGATCCCGCCTTGGATATCCGCGGTGGAGTCGATGAGGGTCTGACCTCCAGCGATGCACATCGCGTGGACTTTCCCGGCGATGTGCAGATTCCCGGAGCAGATGATGAGGTTGACCTGGACCTGCGCGTCTTGGTCGATGGTGACGGATCCTGTGGTTTGGATGGAGGTTCCCCAGTGTCCTGAGGTGATGTGGATGTCTCCGAGCTGGAGGCGCTGGGCGCAGTGGGGGCAGGATGCGGATTCAGCGAAGGCGGAGTGAAGCGATTGTTTGGCGCAGTGGTAGCAGGTGTGCTCGATGGGCGCGGTCGATTGCTGACGCGGCGCGGCGCGCTCACGGATCAGGAATCGGGGTGGCTTGAAGAATGAGGCCATAAAAACGGCCGGCTCGATGTTGACCGAGACCGGCCAGGGATGGGTGGTCTGCTTGATATTGGGATGTCAGGAACCGAGCGGTCTTATGCAGACTGGGTCTGCGGCTGCTGGTTCGTCTGGTTTGCCCAAGGCGGGGTCAGATCGAGTTTGTTGCTCAGGTTGCTTGTGATGTTGTTGCTCTTGAGCTCTTGGTTGGATGCCGGAGCGGTGGTGGTTGTCGATTGGGTGCCGTTGAGGATGTCCTGAGCGGCTGGTCCGACGTTGCAGTGTCCGACGAAGCTCGCGCCTTCAGCAACGACGAGGGTCCCGGCGGTCAGGTCGCCTTGGACTCGTGCGTTTGCGGTGAGGGTGAGTTGCTCGTGCGCCGAGATCGGGCCGTTGACTTGGCCGTCGACGATAACGCGCTGCGCTTCGATCGCGGCGTTGCAGTTGGCGCCGCTTGAGATCTGGACTTCGCCTTGCGCGGTGATTTTGCCCTCGAATGAGCCGAGGATGCGGGCTGATTTTTCGAAGAACATCTCGCCCTTGATCTGTGTGTCGCGACCGATGATGGTCATCTCTGGGGTGTTGATGTTGTCTGGATTGTTGCTGGTCATGTGGTCCTCCCGATCCCTGGGATTGTGCGTCTTGGAGACGCGTGCGCACTCAAACCGTCCTCTGGAGCGTCCTGAGGGGGTGTGCTTGTTGATTGTGATCTGATGTCGCGGGTTCCACCTGCTCACGCTGCCATCCTTGGCAGATTGTGGTATCGACCGCATTTATGGGGCGTCTTGAGTTCGGGTTGTGCTGATTAGCGAAAAAGATTCGATTGTGCCGGTCCGGGTCCAGTCTGGCTTTGGGTGTGTATCAAACGGATGGGGTCCGGGTCGTGGTATTGCACGGATTGTGGGGTGTTTCGGGCGATCTGGTCGATGATGGGCTGTTATGGCAAAGACTACCAAAAAGCGTTCGTCGCGGAAGCCTTATAAGGTCTCGGATCGTTCAGAAGCCCCGTCCGATGGGCGGATTCTGGCAGGGCGAGTGGGTTGGCTGGCCCTCGGGGCGGTCTGGCTCTTCGTCTTTGCGGGGCTCGTGAGCTTCAACGCTGGGGACAGCCCCTCGCATGTGGTCTATCCGCACAACGAGCTAACACAGAACTGGACCGGTCCGATCGGGGCGCACGTGTCGTACGGCTTGCTGCGCCTGTTCGGATTCGGGATAGTGATCCCGATGGTCTTCGCGCTGGTGATGCTGGTGCTCAAGGTGATCGCTCGTCCGATGACGCAGCCCGGCATCCGAGCGGTGGGGGCGCTGGTGCTGACGGTCTCGCTCTGCACGCTCCTTGGTGTCGTTGTCCCGAACTGGGGAGTCATCCCAGGACTCAGCGGCGGGACCATCGGTCGCGTCGGAGCCGGGGAGCTGGTCCCAAGATTCGCGGTTCCGGGGACCTTGGTCTGGGTTGGTGTGCTGACGGTTATTGGTCTGCTTGTGAGCTGTGACAAGTACCTGTGGGAGGTCCCGATCGCGGTGTGGAACAAGCTCGCGCCGGCGCTTGCGGTGACTGGGCGCGGCGCGGGACAGATCGCGGGAACAGCCGCGGCTCGCGCCAATGGGGTTGCGGATGTCGCTTCAGCGGGGACTCGCAAAGCGGGAGGTGGATTGCTTGGTGGTTTGACTGGATTGATGCGTAAGACCAAGCCGGTGATGGTGCGGGTCAATGACATCGATGACACGATGGTGGAGATCAAGCCTGAGGTCGAGGAAGAACCGATGCCTCGCGC
>WUAJ01000235.1 GCA_009827215.1 Phycisphaeraceae bacterium | reverse complement strand
TCTGGTCCTGCGATTTCTTTACCAAGAAAGTGCTCACAGCCCGAGGCTACAAGAGATATACGACGCTTGTATTCATGCATGTAGAGAGTCGAAAGGTGCTGGTCACGAAAGCCACTCAGCACCCCACCAACAATTGGATGTGCCGGGTTGCCGAGTGCTTCCCCTTGATGGCGAAAGAACTCGGACTTCAGTACCCCACCATCCTTGTGCGTGACAACGATGTGCTTTACTCGAAAGAGTTCAACGAAACTCTGATGCGAGAAGGTGTGAAACCATACCCGTTGCCAATCAAAGCCCCGCTCATGAATGCGCACATCGAGCGGTGGATCAAGTCACTCAAGATCGAGTGCTTGGATCACTTCATTCCGGTTGGCGGGAAGCACCTCGATTACCTAATCTCCGAGTACATCGAGCACTACCACCATGAACGACCACATCAGGGGATTGGGAACAAGCCGATCATGTGCAGGAATCCCCCAACAACAGATGGTCAGATCCGATGCGACACTCGTCTCGGCGGGCTGCTCCGGCACTACCATCGGGCAGCCTGAATCATTCGCATTTCAAAGATACTGAATCGCGAGGAAACACATAATTCTGATTGATTTTCATGCGCTGTTTATTGAATACTCGGGTCGAGCCTTATGCACTTTGATTGGCAGACCAGCGGGCTCCGCTCATTGATCTAAGTCACTGTTCATCTCTGATTCATTTGAATCTCGGATAGAGTTTCTGAACCCCTGGCATATCGAATCTGCTTCAAAATCAACGACGATCAGTCATCATTTTCACCAATTGCTATTTGCCCACTACGCGATACGGCTGAGTATGTGGACCCTACGGGATTGGAAACAAGCCAATCATGTACAACGCTCCACCAACATCAACTGGCGAGATCAAATGTGACACTCGACTCGGCGGGCTGCTTCGGCATTACTACCGTGCAGCCTGAGTCATTCACATTTCAAAGAGGCTGATTCACGAGGAAACACATATTCTAGATTGATTTTCATGCGCTGTTTATTGTATGCTTAGGTCGTGCCTTGAGTATTTCGATTGGCAGGCCAGCGGGCTCCGCCCATTGTTCCAAATCTTTGCTCATCTCCGGTTCATTTGAAACTCGGATAGAGTTTCTGAACCCCTGGGAAATCGCAATCTCTTCAAAATCGATGTGGATCCGTCATCATTCACATCGAATAGTTTCTGCCCACTACGGATCTCTTTTAAAATCTACACCGATCAGTCATCATCTTCGTCGACTAGTTTTTGACCACTACGACTTCGATTTAACTATTTCTACGTCGTTTAGTCTGGTTAAATCTATCAAGTAGCTCTTGAGCAATTTTAAAAAACAATGCAACAGCTAAAGCTATCCAGAATGAAGCGATCCATGACTTATCAAATACATAATGCGCAAGCAACCCAATCACAATAAAAGACACTACAGACAGGCAACCTAGACCAAACTGTGCAAATTCTAATAACTCTGATAATACCCTTTTCTTTGCATTGGGAGATTTTTTCGACTGATCAGTAGGCACTTGGGCATTCCTCACACTCTTTTGCACATTCCTTCATGAGAATATAAGCTTCAATCGCAGTCGCTAAATGTCCTGGACCTTTTATTCCTTTACCCGCTTTCTTGATAGCTTGTCCTGAGTTACGGAATCTTCTTGAAGTACGAACACCCCATTTATTTCCATTGACTCTATTTGCATAACCAGCAGCACGCCCGCCATAATCCAAAACTCGGCCAGCACCGGTTACTGGTCCACCAATACCATAACTCACCCCCTGAACTCCATCTAATATTGTCTCTGGAATACCCACAGAAGGCGAACCATTGACCGGAACATCCACAAACGGAGCTAGCGGGCCCAAGAGTGGATCAGCTATCGAGTCCATTAGTGAATCTCCTACTTTCTTACCAATGCAGTTTGCCCAACACTCTCCCTTAGCACGTTCGCTTGGATCGAAGGTGTGGTTGGTTCCCCCCAGCGACTCTGACAACGATTCGAAACCGACGGCGTCACCGATCCCATTTACTCTGTCACTCACCGTTTCATTGAATGCGTTTTCGGCAGCTTCAAGAATTTCGTCACTTGCATTCCCATCACCTGTCAAAATCCATTTCTTAAGACTCCAAAGCCCATATGGATCATAGAATGTCCACGAGTTGACATTTGAGTATGAATAAAAATTCATAGTATCTATAGTACCCATTGGATCTCTCTGTATAAATCGCCCAACCTCTACATCGAGTACCCGATACCTTGAGTCATAAGTCATTAGGCCAAGCATCAATACACGACCGGTGTAAAGGTGTAATACACCATAATCTGATCCAGCCATTTTCATATTTCCCGCTGAGTCAAGTACGATAGTTTTACCATAATCACCATAACTAAATCGCTCAACGACATTGCCCAAGCTATCTGTAATGCTTGTTAATGAGTTGAGATCATCCCGATGCGACCACAAATCGATCGCGGTTGTTTCATCTTCCTTACGGAATGCCACCTCATCGTCGATACCTAATCCAAAGACATGTGTTGATAGCAGGGTTTCACCGCCACCACCAACACCCAGATCTATCCGCTCGAGTATCTCCCACAGGGACTCACAGCCGTACACAAACTGACTCGCGGTATCAACTGTTCCATCCGCATCGCCATCAAAGGATTCAACGAGCCGTCGAGCAAACGGATCGTATGTGTGCACCCCATGCCAACTATTGATGCCGATGGTCACATGCTGATCTACAAGCTGATTCCGGTGGTCGTACCGGTAATCCCTTCGTTCGACATCCACCCCTTGATTCTGCTGATAAAGTGCCATGAATGCGGTCACATCAAAATAGTTCCAGTTGCCGTCACCGTTGATATCAGCTTCCGGGTCCTCGGCACTCAATGCAGCGGTGAAAGCTGTGACATCGAAGTAATCTAAGTTACCGTCTTGGTTAAAATTCCCTGGTACATCTTCGATTTGCATCACAAGATTACCGTTCTCATCGTAAAGCATGACCCAGTCATACTGACTGCCAATCTTTGGAGCGGTGTGATACTGGTTATTCGAAGATGGCGCCGATGCATTGAGTGTATACGCACCAATACCTGCTCCAGCATCGCCCTGATCAGTCACTGTCTCTGAGACAGAAACCCGGTTATGGACTTCATCAAGTGTGTAACCCGTTGTATTCGTAGCAAGCGATGAGAGCGGATCTGGGAAGTTCACGATCGACTCGATCAACCGATCTGACGAGTCATACCCGAAACTCCGCTCACGACGATCCGTGACTGAACCAGTCGTGTGATCATAACGAACCCGATTTTGGGCTTCATCCCATGCATACTCATGTGAATCGATGACGCCCCCGCTGTTTGCGGTTGTGATACTCGATAGTCGGCCAAAGCCATGATTGTCTGGTGCTGTAGGCGCGTTTGTATTGAGCTCATCTTGATACCCTGTGTATGTGTAGTCAGTGACTACACCATTCCCATAAGTACGCTTGCTTACTCGTGCGCCGCTGTACTCAAACTCTACGACTGGACTCGAATAGATACTTGCCTGTGAATCATAGCTATTGAAGATTCCAGCCAAGCGATTTAAGCCGTCATACGAGCGGTATACCGTACGGTTTGGGGAAGATATCTCATGTGCGTTGTTTGCAGAGTCGTGCTCATACGACACCACTCGATCTGACGCGGGCAAGAACGACGGCGCATCAACATTCTGCACCTCGCGCACCACATTGGAAAGTGAATCATACTCACGCGCAATTTTTGTAAAGTCATTCTCAGCAATACGAACCC
>WUAJ01000234.1 GCA_009827215.1 Phycisphaeraceae bacterium | reverse complement strand
GAGCTGGGAACCAACATCCCAGGACAACCCGCACCAAGCACCCAAGGCGGTCCATACGAAGGTGAAGCAGAACTCTCCGTCCGCATCGCACCAATGCTCATCGGACTCGGACTCCTCGAAGCCGTCGACGACGCCGAAATCATGGCATGGGCCGACGAAAACGACGCCGACGGCGACGGCATCTCAGGTCGCCCAAACATGGTTGACGACATCGTCAATGGAGGCACCGCAATCGGTCGCTTTGGATGGAAAGCCGTCCACCCAAGCCTCAAACAACAAGCCGCCTCCGCATTCGCACACGACATGGGAATGTCCTCCCACCTCGTAGGCGACAGCCCCGCCGAGGTCGATCCATGGACCATCGACTCCATGGTCGCCTACCTCCGAGGACTCGCCGTCCCACCACGCGAGAACTACAAAGACCCCATCGCCCAGCAAGGCAAGATCCTCTTCGAGGAAGCCGGATGTATGCAGTGTCACCGCCCCGCGATGCGCACCGCATCCGACGCCGACTTCGCGCCTTACCGCGATCAGATCATCCAACCATTCACCGACATGCTCCTCCACGACATGGGTGAAGACCTCGCCGACAACCGCCCAGAGTTCGCCGCGACAGGACGCGAATGGCGCACGCCACCACTCTGGGGCATCGGGTACGTCGGACACGTCCTCGGCACCCCAACCGATCCCTTCGATCCAAACGGGAACCCCGCCGAAGCCAACTACCTCCACGACGGACGCGCACGCACCCTCATGGAAGCCATCCTCTGGCACGGCGGCGAAGCCGAACCAGCACGCAACGCCGTCCTCGCAATGGACGCAACCGAACGCGAAGCACTCATAGAGTACGTCAAGTTCCCATTCATCGATCCCGCAACCAGCGCCGAGGAACCACAGTGCCAAGCCGACTTCACAGGAGACGGCCAACTCAACTTCCTCGACGTCAGCGCCTTCCTCACCGCATTCGGAGCTCAAGACCCAAGCGCCGACATCACCGGAGACACCCAGTTCAACTTCCTCGATGTCAGCGCCTTCCTCACCGAGTTCGGAGAAGGCTGCCCGTAAGGCCAGCCAAGCCAATCAAGCAACGCAACCCCCGTCTGGAACAAACAAGCTCAGATGCGGGTTACTTTTGGACACGCAGTGGAGTGCCTCGCCACGCCGCATCCGCGCTGTCGGGATCGGTTCTTCAGCGATTTTTGCCCACCCAACCGACAAATCCAAAAATTATCGCTCCCGAACCCCATCCGTACATTGACAAGCTGTTCGGGGTCTGGTACAGTCCTGCCGCCGGGCTCGCGAGCAGCACCGCCCCCGGCCGGGACAGTAGACAAAGCGTCTAGGTCGGTAAGGACACCAACCACCCCGCACTGTGCTGGTCCCCGCACGCCCACAAGGCTGAGGGTCGAAATCAAACCGTCGCACACACCTGCGTCAATGGCCAGATCCGTGCGTACAAAGGCGGTCATGTTCCACATGGAACAATTTCGATCCCAAAACGCCCGAGGCCCCGTGTGGCAAGCCTGAAAGGCACACATCATGGCCAAAGCCAAAAAACCAATCGAGTACAACGCCACCCCTGAAAACGACGCTCAGAAAAAACAAGCGCTCGATCGCGCACTCGCGCAGATCGACAAAGCCTTCGGCAAAGGCTCGATCATGCGTCTCGACGAAGACGCCCACAATCACATCCCCGGAATCTCAACCGGAGCCCTCTCGCTCGATCTCGCTCTCGGAGGCAAAGGCATCCCGAGAGGCCGCATCGTCGAAGTGTTCGGCCCAGAATCCTCAGGTAAAACAACACTCGCGCTCACCGTACTCGCGCACGCTCAGAAAGAAGGCGGCGTCGCCGCGTTCATCGACGCCGAGCACGCGCTCGATCCGTCATGGGCGCGAAAGATCGGCGTCAACATTGATGATCTCCTCGTGTCTCAACCAGACATGGGTGAGCAGGCACTCGAGATCTGTGAGTTGCTCGTCCGCTCAAACGCTGTAGATGTGATCGTCGTCGACTCCGTCGCGGCTCTGATCCCACGAGCAGAAATCGAAGGCGAGATGGGCGACTCCGTCGTGGGTCTCCAGGCGCGGCTCATGTCCCAAGCGATGCGCAAACTCACCGGCGTCATCGCGCGTTCGAACTGCACCGTCATCTTCATCAACCAGATCCGCGAGAAGATCGGTGTTATGTTTGGTTCTCCAGAAACGACCCCCGGCGGTCGCGCACTCAAGTTCTACTCATCGGTGCGTCTGGACATCCGCCGGACTGGAACGATCAAGGTCGGCGACGAAGCGGTTGGGAATCATGTCCGCGTGCGTGTGGTCAAGAACAAGGTTGCTCCGCCGTTCCGTCAGTCTGAGTTCGACATTATGTTCAACGAGGGGATCTCGATTACTGGTGATCTCATCGACATGGCCGTCGAAGACAAGGTTGTGGACAAGTCCGGCGCGTGGTATTCCTACGGCGAGGTTCGGCTCGGACAAGGACGCGAGAACGCGAAAGAGTTCCTGCGTGAGAATCCAGATCTGTTCAACGAGATCCGCGAGGGTGTGCTCGACGCACGGCTCCCTGATCGTCACAAGCCTGAGGCCGCGGAAGGGATTGCTGAGGACGATGACGGCGCGGAAGTGGTCGTCAAGAGCAGCAAGTCCAAGAAGCAACCTGAGTTCGCGGCTTCGAAATAACAGGTGGCTGAGCTGACAATGTCGAGCACTGCTTATGCAGTCCGGCTGAATCGGCGTTTGTTCCCAACGAACGATTGCCAAATCGGGGTTGGGAGCCAATGATCTGCGACCAACGCATCGCATGCGGATGTGGCGGAATTGGTAGACGCGCTTGGTTCAGGTCCAAGTGGGCGTAAAAGCCCGTGGAGGTTCGAGTCCTCTCATCCGCATTCTCCTCATTTGTACCCGACCTATCAATGACTTGATGGGTCGGTTTTTTGTTTTTGCGTATACACTGCTGGCATGAGTCTGTTGTACAGCGGGATGGATGAGGCGGGGTACGGTCCAATGCTTGGGCCGTTGTGTGTGGGGCGTGCCACGCTGCGCGTGCATGACTGGAACGCGATCGACGAAGACGGGAACACGGCTCGCGTTCCTGATGTTTGGGAAGTGCTGTCGTCGGTGGTCGCGAAGACACGCAAAGAGGCGAAGGGGCGGATCACGATCGCGGATTCGAAGAAACTGAAGCTCGCGAGTTCGTCGGTGCGGAATCATCCGCTCGTGCATCTGGAGCGTGGGGTGCTCGCGATGTTGGGAACGCTTGGCGATGTGCCGCGGACGGATCTGGAGTTGTTTGAACTGCTGGGAGTGCAGGTCGAGGATCAGCGATGGTTCGGTGGTGATCCGATCGAGCTTCCGATTGGCAATGAGATGGATCTGCTGAAGATCGATGCGAATCAGCTGCGCACGGAGATGCACAAGCAGGGGGTGACGCTCGAGGAGATCAGGGTGCACGCGATGGGGGTGGGGGACTTCAACGAGGTCGTGCGCGCCCACGGCACGAAGGCGGCGACGACGGCGCAGCTGCTGCTAGAGCATCTGCGATCGGTGTCGAAGGTTGACGCAACACACACACGCGTGGTGATCGATCGGCAGAGCGGGCGGACGCATTATCACAAGCTGTTGTCACGGGTGTGGAACGGGATCGAGACGCTCGAGGAATCGGCGCGGGCGTCGCGGTATTCATGCGGCGATGAGCTGGGCGTGCTGCTGGTGTCCAAGGCGGATGATGCGTACTTCCCGGTGTCGCTCGCGTCGATGGCGGCGAAGCTGGTCCGCGAGCTGATGATGGCGCGGTTCAATCGGTACTGGTGTGCGCAGGTTCCGGAGCTCAAGCCGACGGCGGGGTACGTGCAGGATG
>WUAJ01000233.1 GCA_009827215.1 Phycisphaeraceae bacterium | reverse complement strand
ATCGATCACCGCGATGACGGTCAAACGATCCGTCGTCGTCACACGCTGCAATCCCGCTAGCGCGAGCGCTAAGGAGGCGAAGCACGCAAAGCGAGCGCTCACCACGATCGCTCGACGATTGGTCGGAAGTCCTCGGAGCACGGCCCATCCGAGCATCGCCGCGAGCAATCCCGCAAGCAGCACGAGCAACCATATGGGTTGATCGAGCATGAAACTCATTCGGATGAACTCGATTCTGATCCTGATGGCGCCGGCGCATCGGCACCATCGCTTGAAGGTGCGATCTGCTTCGCTCGCTCATCGAGCTGCTTGAAGTACTTGCGGATCACATCGCGATATCGGCGCGGTATGCGCCGATCATCGACCTGTTCACGAGCATCTTTTGCGGCATCTCGGAATCGCTGAGCCGTGGATGATCCCGCTGGCGCCTCAGATCGCTCCGCATCGGGGTTGTACCACTCACCAATCGGAGTTGACTGCTCATCCGCTTGCGACTCTTCATCCGAGGCTTGGACTGGGACATACTCAGAAGGCGCTGTTTGCTCAGGAGCGTTCGTATTCTCTTGACTCGTACTGCCAGGTGATCCTCGACGATCCTCTGACTCGTTCGCTTGTTGCTCAGAGCGTGCCCCTCGTTGTGCTTGTTCATCTCCAGACTGCGTCCCTGGAGTTTGCTGTGATTGACTCTCACCCGGATCCTGAGGTTGTTGGTCCGATCCAGACTCTTGTCCTTGCTCCGATTCGTTTGGCTGCTGCTGATTCCTTTCCATCGATTCCAGTTGCTCACGCAGCCGTTCTGAGATCTGTCGATCTTGCTCCGCGTTGTCCGAACGGCGCTGCGCTTCTTCGAGGAGTTTGCGCAGACGCGAATCGGGACGCATATCCGAACCATCCTCTGCTGGTCGTTGCTCTTGCATCTGTTGAGAAGAGTCATCACTCTGTTGAGGTTCGTTCATTTGCTGCTCAGACTCGCCATTCTGCTGCTGACTCTGCTGTTCGTTCGGAGTCTGCTCTCCATCCTGAGACTGCTCAGGTGATTGCTGATTTTGCTGCTCTCCTGATCGCGTGGATTCATCCTGCTGTGTCCGCTGCTGACCTTCGCTTGGAGTCTCTTGCTGCCGCTCGCTCTGGTCGTTCCGTCCAGATTCTTTGGTGCCTTGTTCGGAGCCTTGTTGTTCTTGGGATCGATCTTTCTGGTCGGCGCCGCCCTCATCGTCTTGCTGTTCTGGTTGATCCTGCGAAGGAGTGTTGGGATCACTCTCTGGATCTTGTTGTCCCTGATCTTCAGGTGACGACTGTTGCGGAGTCTTACGAATTTCATTTGCTTGCTCTTTCAACGCTTCAGAGAGATTTTGTGCCGTTGGTGAATTTGGAGATTCTGTGTCCGATTGTTCAGGAGTCTGAGTATCGTCCCCTTCACTCGATTGTTCCTGAGACTGCTCAGCCGTCTCCGGCATCGAATCCTCGATCGCTCTGGAGAGCGATTCGAGATCCTCCGCGGCTTGCTGTCGCTCCGATTCACTCATTGATTCGAGCTGCTCGGACAACGCATCGAGTTCCTCGATCGCTTGTTCGTAGTCCCCCTCCGCTAGGCGCTCGCGGAAACGATCAAGCTCCGATTGCTCTGAGAGTGACTCGGACTTGAGATCATCGAGCCGATCCTTGAGTGCTTGATCTTGTGCTTGCTGCTCCGCAGATCGCTGTTCCAACTCATCCGCGAGACGCTGGACTCTAGATTCAGCAAGCGCTTGGGTAGATTGAGGATCTTGTTGATTAATCCCCTCCGATTGTGTCAGTTCTTCTTCGAGCGCTTCGAGATCTTCGAGCGCCTCCTGCACCAACGCGTCATCCTCATCAAGATCCCCAGCAATCTCCTCGACCTGCTCTTGCTGCTGCTGGATCTGTTCTTTCGTATCAGCAATCGCGAGCGGCGATGGTGCCGATCTTTGAGGTGTCGGCTCAGTTCGCTGCGGGACAAGGAATCCAGCCGTGATGGTCATCGCGAGCAGGATCGCAGCGATGTATTTGGAGTTCTGTAATCTTGGATCGAATCCAGACTTCGGGACACGAATTTCTGAAGCACTCGTCTCCGCCGCTTGGATCGCGAGCATCGCGAACGCGGGATCCACGGCACGATGATTGACGAGCTCGAGCGCCGATCGGTATCGGCTCTGCGCCTGCGTTTGTTCATCGATCCATCCCGCGGCGGTGCTCGCGTTTGGACGATGAATCCACGCAATGACAAACGCATGCACGATCGCTCCAAGTACACCAAACAACGGGAAAATCCACCATTCTCCAAATCCCCAGATCCAACGAGACCCAAGCGTCAGGATCAAACCAGCGAGCATCCAGATCGGCATCACTCGGATACTCGCGGTCAACCACGCGTGCATCATCAGCGACCGAGCCGTCCGCTCGACGAGCGAAACCGTATTCGGGACTCCAGATGTGCTTGCGATGGATCGCGATGGGGCCATACCTGATTCTACAAACAACCAGCGTCCAAGGTTCGACCTATCGTGGACTATGGAACACTTTCAGCACGCGATGGAACAACTCCTTGACCACAAACCCCTTGATCAAGCGACAAGCGAGGGGGTCTTCACTGCGATGCTTGAGGGTCACTTGAACGATTCCCAGATCGGCGCTGTGCTCACAGGACTCGCGATGCATCATCCCACAAGCGACGAACTCACAGGCGCCGCGAAAGCGATGCGGGATCAGGTGACACGCGTAGAGTACAAGCGAGAGCCGGGATCGGTCCTCGTCGATACCTGCGGCACGGGCGGTGCTCCCAAAACCTTTAATGTCTCGACCGCCGCCGCGATTATCCTTGCTGGAGTCACACCCCCTTCTGGGTCCTTAGTATCGCGCATCCAAGTCGCGAAGCACGGCAACCGCTCGCGAACAGGGCGCGGTTCCGCAGAAGTCTTGATGACGCTGGGTGTCCAGGTCGATGCATCCGTCGAGTTGCAATCCAAGTGTCTTGAGGAAGCTGGTGTGTGCTTCTGCTTCGCCGTGAACCATCATCCAGCGATCAAATACGCGATGCCAACGCGACGCTCACTCGGTTTCCCAACAATTTTCAACGCGATTGGACCGCTCACCAACCCAGCCGGCGCGGACTGCCAGCTGATCGGAGTGTACAAAGACGAACTTGTCGAGCCGATGGCACAAGCACTGATCAACCTCGGGACCAAACGATCGATGGTTGTCCACTCCACTGATGGACTCGATGAGCTCTCGACAACAGCTCCCTGCCGAGTAGTGCACGCTGTAGACGGTAAACTCCATGAAGAAGTTATCGACGCGGCGCAGCTCGGATTGTCACGCGTACCGATCGATGATGTCCGAGCAATCGATGTTGAGCACAGTGCGCGGATCATCCGCTCGATCGTGGATAATGAGCCAAGCCCATTTGCGGAGATGACGCTGCTGACCGTCGCCGGCGGATTGATTGTCGCTGGGATCTGCGAAGAGTTCAGTCAAGGCATCGAGCTGGGCCGTGCATCACTCTCTTCTGGGAACGCACGCAATGCGCTCGAATCGCTGATCTCGATTTCAAACAGTTAATCTGGTATCGCCGCGAAGCCGTTGTTCTTCATGAGGGTGAGCACTGCTGGGACTGTGTCCTCGTCGATCGACATGGTTGTGTGGAACGGCTGAGTCACGACGATCAGTTGCAGCTCACTGGTCTCAGGATCCGATGCGACGAGCATCACCGCATCCGTGTCTTCCTGCTGTTCGATCCAGGCGCGAGTACGCACAATCAGCTCATCAGAGTCACTGGGGATCGCACCCAATGTGTTCCGGTAGCCCGCGAGTAACTCGATCACTTCTTCGTCTGCCCCAGCACCGAGGTCGCCATAAGTATCCAATCCATGGTCGTTGAGCATCGAGAGTCCTTCGAGCATGTGCACCCGAGTCT
>WUAJ01000232.1 GCA_009827215.1 Phycisphaeraceae bacterium | reverse complement strand
GCTGGGCGCGGAGCATGTGGTCGGGGCATCGATGCCGGGACGCTTTAGCAGCGAGGGGAGCAAGTCGGACGCGATGGATCTTGCGCAGAACTTGGGGATTGAGTGCGTGAGCATCCCGATTGAGCCGGGGTTCCAGGGGCTGAGCGAGGTGCTTGATCCGGCGTTCGAATCCCTTGGACATCTGACGCTTGGCGCGCAGCTCCCTGATCTGACGCAGGAGAATCTGCAGTCGCGAATCCGCGGGACGCTGATGATGGCGCTGTCGAATCGGAGCGGGGCGCTTGTGCTCACAACAGGGAACAAGAGCGAGATCGCGGTTGGGTACTGCACTTTGTACGGCGATATGAACGGCGGGCTTGCGGTGATCGCGGATCTTCCCAAGACGATGGTTTTTAGGGTGTGCCGATATATCAACGAGCATTCCGCGGAGCTTGGGTACGAGCGAGCGCCGATTCCGGTGAGCACGATCGAGAAGCCTCCGAGTGCGGAGCTGGCACCGGATCAGCTCGATTCGGATTCGCTGCCTGAGTACGAGGTACTCGATGAGATCGTGATGCGGCACATCGAGATGCATCAGAGTGCTTCGCGGATTATTGATGAGACGCGCTTTGATGCGGATGTTGTTCGCCGGATCTGTGCTCTTATTGATCGCAATGAGTACAAGCGTCAGCAGATGGCGGTTGGGATCCGCGTTACGAGCAAGGCGTTTGGTCCGGGTCGTCGGATGCCGATTGCTCAGCTATGGACTCGCTAGGACTGCTCCCCCACTGGTCGGTGATCGGGATGGGTTTGCCGCATTCGGGGCAGGAGTCGGATTGGAGTTGATAGAGGAGGTAGCCGCAGGCGCAGCGGGGTTCTTTGATCTCGATGCGGACATGGAGTTTGCATGTCGGGCATCGGGAGTCTTTGTTTGTGTGCGCGTTGATGGTGGTGTTGCAGCGCGGGCAGGTGATGTCGATGGGGATAGAGGATGCGAGGGTTCCTTGCTCGTCTTCTCCTGGCTTAGGCGCGAAGAACGCGAGGGCGCCGGTCGCGATGGTGGTCCCTGCGGTGATGATCGCGGAGATCGCGAGGATTCGGACCATGAGTTCGTCGAAGTTCCCGAATCCGTCGTTGATGAAACCGAATGCGATAATGGACGCGGTGATCGCGCCGGTGATCACTGCGGTGCGTTTGCTGACTTTGAACGAGAAGAGCGGGCAGTTGAGCGGGTTGATGATGAGTCGGTGGACGAACCCGACCCCGATGGTGAGGAAGACGGCGCCGGTTCTCCAGAAAAGGTTCTCCCACTTCCAGTTGAGGAGCGGCTCGATCCAGACAATGGTGATGAAGGTGACCATCGAGATGAAGATGGTGGTGGTCGCGATGCGGAGGGTGAGTTTTTGCTTTCGGCCGTCGATGCCTCGGTTTCCGCCGAGGATGACGACGATGAGTCCTCCGAGCGAGTAGGCGCCGACGATGAGGATGGTGATCATGACCTCGTCATCGACCCAACCTCGTGGGAGGATGACCGCGGCGATGCCGGTAAGCATCGCGAGGGCGACGAAGGAGAGGAATGTCCAGAGGATGTACTTCTTCGGGATCAGCATTTCATCAGTGTACTGTGTATCACTTTACCATTCACCCGCGTATTGGGTTGTGGGATCGTTGTTCGCGTCTCTAAGCGCCAGCTGATGCATCCGTTTAGCGAGCTGGCGGAGATGAAGTGCATCGTGCGCACACCACGCGGCGAGGAGACCGATCGCGGTCATGGGACCGAATTGCGGATGGACCTTTGTGCGTGACCAGTCTGGTTCCTCAAGATCGTGAAGCAGTTGGAGGCTTTTGGCACGCTGCGAGATCCAGCGGTTGAGCTGAGTATCGAGGTCTTGGGATTGGTAATCTCGAGACTCGGCCCATCCTTGTGGGTCGATGGGAGGCCAATCTGCTTCGGGATCTTTGAGTGTTGAGAGGACACGCGTGCGGAAGTCTTCTTCTTCCTCGTCAGCCATGTGGCAGACGATCTGGAGGACGGACCACGACTGCTGATCGGGTTTCCAGATGGTGTCTGTTGGAGCGAAAGTGCGGACGACGGCGGGGAAGGTCGTCGAGAATCGCTCCATACGATCGATGAGTTTTTCAGGATTGGTTCGGTCCGGGTGCATCAGCTCGAGCCGGCGCGCATTCTTTCGAGTCCTGCGGGGAATGGGTAGCTTGGGAAGACTCCCACATCGGCGCGTTCCCACATTTGCGGCGCGGGGTAGATGTCACCACGGAATCCGGCGGCGTACATCGTTCGGAGGACGGTCTCGAAGCTTGGTTCGGTTTGCGAATCGTGATCGATGACGAGTCGGTTTGATTTGGCGCCGAGGAATGACACGGTGCACGCGGGTGAGCGGTCGGGTCGGCCTTGGAGCATTTTGTTGACTGTAGCGAATCCTCGGGAGAGGTCCGTGAGGGTGAAATAGTCTTGCTCTCTTGGACGCAGGAGGGCGAGGACAAGGACTGAGTCGAGGTCAAACTTGAGGATGTAGGGTTCACGGTCCTTGGCGGCGTGGATGCTCACGGCATCGTGGAACATCTTCGCGTAGCTGGTGACGGAGCTATTGGACCATTGGGATGCGGTGACGAGGTTGACGAGTTGTGCGATGACTCCTCGTTCGTTGTCGTCGGAGTTGACGCCGCAGATAACGGTGCGGTAGCGACCTTGGAGGACATCGGAGAGCATGTCTTGTCCCCACATGGTGCGGATTCGGCCTCGGGTGTTTACTTCGGCTTGTTCCGCAGGAAGCAGAGAGATTCGGTCAGGATAGGAAGATGGGGAGAGGAGCGCTCCGGCGTCGCCATCGTAGATTTTGATTTTGTTTGATGATGCCATTGATGAACTCCTTGCGTGTTACTGTTTATCCATCGGCGGTTTGATTGGTGTGAGTGGAGTCAAGATTCTGGGTATTTGAGATCAAACTCGTGATGTCCGGCGAAGATCGGGAGGACGATCGCGTGGTGGATGAAGTCGGAGACGAAGAGCATGAGCGCGATGATGATGACCAGCGAACTGATGATGGTGGGTTCTGGGATGAGCGGCACGGCGACGAGCATCGCGGCGCCGGGGTAGCCGTGATGGATCCGGAATCCTTTGGTGAGTTTGGCGATGGGGCGCGTGTGCGTCGGTGAAGTGAGTTTGAATCCGAAGCGCAGGATGACAGTGAGCAGCTCAAAGATCAGAGCGGCGAGGAGTCCTGTGAGGATGGGATGGTGGAGGAACCAGTCCATGTATAAGTATTGGTCGGGAGATGGGAGATATTGCGGAGAAGTTGGTGTGATTTGTAGAAGTAATTGAGGCGTAAAAAAGGAGCAGCCCTCCGAGCTTTCGCTGGAGGGCTGCTAAAGTCGGCGATAACCTACTTTCCCGCTGAACAGTATCATCGGCGAGTTGGGCTTAACTGCTGTGTTCGGGATGGGAACAGGTGTGACACCAACTCTATGGTCACCGACAAACATCGGAGATCTGGTTTCCCGGATCAGGATGTTGACGAAGAACGACAACGAGCAGAAACGCGAGTGTGACTCGAGTTTGAGAATATGTTGAGTAGTTCAAGTTATGAGTATGAACGATGTTATTGACCATCGCGTTGTTGATGAATGTTTGTTCATCGGCGATTGGTCGGGAGATCAAATCTTCGACCGTTAGTACCGCTCAGCTGAGGACATCTCAATCCTTACACTTGCGGCCTATCAACCTGGTAGTCTTCCAGGGGTCTTTCGTCAGAGACTAGCAAACCTGATCTTGAGGGGGGCTTCCTGCTTAGATGCTTTCAGCTGTTATCCCTGCCCGACGTAGCTACCCTGCGGTGCACCTAGCGGCGCAACAGGATCACCAGGGGTCAGTCCAACCCAATCCTCTCGTACTAAGGTTGACTCCTCTCAAGTTTGCAACGCCCACAGCAGATAGGGACCGACCTGGCTCACGCCGGTCTGAACCCAG
>WUAJ01000231.1 GCA_009827215.1 Phycisphaeraceae bacterium | reverse complement strand
CTAGCACCAAACACACCCCACAAAAAAAAAAAACACTAAGCACCCCAACCCCAACCAACCCACAAGACACCGCAAACCACACCATCAGCTCAACATCAAGCCCCATCCCCAACCACACCCCCAAAGCACACACCCCAACGCACCACCACGCCCGATTCGCAGCCCTATACAAACCTCTACCAGCCTCCCTGCCTGCAGCCCGCCCCGCCCTTCGATCTCCCATCCGACCATGAACCATCCACCAGTTGTACCCGATCCCAACACAACATTCAAAATAGAAAAGAACCCCCGTCCAAGACGAGGGTTCATAATCTTACAATCAGATTCAATCAGCAGATCACGCTTCGAGCTTAAAGCGAGAGACCAGCTCCTGCAGCTGCTCCGCCTGCTTCGCCAGATCAGACGCCGCCGCCGAAGACTGCGAGGCGCTCTCTGCGGACTGATTGGTGACCGAGTTGATCCCCTCAACCGCGCGAGCGATCTCATCCGCCGCCGCCGTCTGCTCTCCAGCAGCCGCCGCGATATCGCGAACCATCTGCTGCACGCCCTGCGAACCAGAGACAATGCTCTGCAGCGCCTGACCCGCACTCGATGCCAGCTCAACACCGCGACCGACACGCTTCGAGCCGTTCTCGATCAGCTCAACCGCCGTGCTGGTCTCACCCTGAATACCACGGATCGAGACCGAAACCTCTTCCGTCGCTTCAGTGGTGCGCTCCGCAAGCTTCCGAACCTCGTCAGCAACAACCGCGAACCCGCGTCCGTGCTCACCAGCACGAGCCGCTTCGATCGCCGCGTTGAGTGCGAGCAGGTTCGTCTGCTCCGCGATGTCATTGATCACCGAGATGATCTCGCCAATGGTCTTGGATTTCGCACCAAGCTCATTGATCGTGTCAGCGCTGGACTGCACCTCAGTCGCGATGCCCTGCATCTCATCGACCGTGTTCTGAACAATCTGACCGCCCTCTTCCGCGAGCGCCTGTGATTCTTCCGAAGCAGTCGTTGCATCCGATGACTTCGCCGCAACCTCTGCGACCGATTGCGACATCTCTTCCACAGCAGCAGCAACCTGCTGAGTCTGCTGATTCTGAATCTCGATACCGCTTGCCATCTGCTCAGCACTCGCCGCCAGTTCCGTCGATGAGCTCGCCACCATCTGCGTTGAGCTCATCACATCACCGATCACAAACTTGAGCGAATCCTTCATCTCATTGACCTTGCCAGCAAGCTGACCGATCTCGTCACCCGACTTCATCTCAAGAGCATCCATGCTCAGATCACGATCCGCGATCTTCGACGCGTACTCCATCACTGCCTTCAGACGCTTCGTGATCGAGCTGCTCAAGAAGAACGCGATCAGTGTCGAAGCCGCGATCGCACCAAAGCCGACCGCTTGCACAGTCGCCAGCATCGAGGCGCTCGCCTGCTCAAACTGAGCAATCGCTTCTTCCTTAAACTCAGACTGACGCTCAGCGATCAACTTCGCAAGATCCACCGCCTCAATCGCCAGTGGAGTCACCTGCGTCAGACAGATCGTCTCCGAAACACAGAACTCATCGCCGCTGCGAATCGCTACCGCTTCCTTCGCCTCAGCAATGAAAGTCTCGCGAGCCGAGATGTACGCATCGAAGTTCTCCTGCTGCGAAGCAGTAAACAAACCAGTCATCGTCATCAAACGATCAACCGAAGCCTGACACGCAGTCAAGCACGAACCAATCCGCTCGAAATGCTCTTCCTTACCTGAACCAAGGTACGCCGAGATCGCGTTTCGACTCTTGAGCAAGTGCCCCTCAGCCTCAGTCACGCGACGAACAAGCAGCTTGCGCTCAGCGCTCGCAGCCTGTGACTCTTCCTCATCAAGGATCGCCTGCAAACGAGCAACCATCTCATCGCCAAACGGCTCAGCAACATCAAAGTACTGCACATTCGCAGGAAGATCACCATCAGTCCAGCTCACCTCCGCGATCTGCTGCTGAGCAACACGGAAGTCCGCCATCACAGTCTTGAATCGATCATACTGACCAACAAGCTCTGGATCATCCCAGCCCGCCGCCAGCGCATCCATGTCACGCATGTACCCATCGATCAGATCCCACGCCTCCAAACGCTCATCAGCAAGCGCCTCAAGACCCAGAATCATGTACCCACGGTGCATCGACAACGCGTGATGAATCTCGCCCTGCAATGACAAGCTCAACTCAACCGCCTCAGATGAAGACTGCAAAAGCCCATCCGACGCCTGCGTCTTAAAGCGCACAACACCGACAAGCATTATCAACATCACAATGATGAACCCAAAGCCCATCGCCAATTTCATCCGAATCGTCAAGTTCATCGCTGATCACTCCAGTTCAAGTGAGCCACAGAATTCACCCGCCGACCCCGCCGACGAGCGCCGCACAAAGAAGCGGCTAGAGAACCGACACATCGATACGAATCACACAGTTCTGTAGCGCCAGCCCCAAAGTCGTCTCAATTTCGGGTTTCCCCTGAGATCCTCAAATCCAACACAAGCAAAAATTGCCGCACACACACAAGCACATCCGTAGTATCCCCCAATGAAAAAAACCCTCCTCATCTCAGCTGCTGTACTCATTGTCTTCGTTACCACCGCCGCGCTGTGGACATACTTCACCTTCTTCCACACCAACCCCCTCACCCCACAAGAACAAACCCTCCTCACCCCCGACTGGTCCAAGATCACCCACAACAACTGGTCCCCCTGGATCACCCTCCCCGACGGCTCAAAACAATGGAACCCCACCACCAGCTACAACAACTATCTCAGCACCATCCCCGATGAAGACAAAGCCTGGCCGATCCTTGTAGACACCTGGCTCGCCAACCTCGACTACACCCTCAACCTCCCCACCGGCTTCTTCCCAGAAGAAGACCTCCTCTGGGATGTACACAAAGACGACTACAAATCACAACGCTTCCGCAACATCGCCGACCAACTCGCCAACGCCGCACACAAACCAGTCATGGGAATCGGCCTCTACCTCGGAACCGATCCCTACGAGCACGCCGCCATGATCAAGTATGGCAAACAAGACAACGACTGGAAACCAAATCCGCACCCAAACCCTCCGATCATCGGCGCAAACTACAGCGACCTCAGCCAATCACGCGCCGCTTCCAACCACCTCAAATCCGCGGCCGCAAGCGCCCTCCTCAACAACAACCCCGACGACTACCTCCGCTACACCACCGCCGTCATCGAACTCGCCAAACTGTCCGCCCAATTCCCAACCGCGATCCACCAACTCGTGCAGATCGCCATCATCTCAGACGCCACCGAGCTCGTCCGCTGGGGACTCGCCAACAACCAAGCCAGCTTCACCACAGAACAACTCAAACAACTCGACCAAGCACTCGCGCAGTACGATCCACTCCACTACGAGTGGGAAGGCGAAGCACTCCAGTTCCACGACAACTTCAGAAGATTCGCCGGCACAGACGGCACAATCTCACTCAAAGAACAAACACTCAAGCTCGCCGATGTCCAAGGCCTCACCGTAGAAAACCCACCCGCGAGTCAACCCGACAACCAACTCGGCCATTCCATCCAAAGACCACTCGCAGTCTTCAATGAACTCAGCATTCAAATCTCTAAAAACTCTGAAACACTCTTCAACAACATCACCAAAAACCCTCTCGACATCTACGAACACAACAAATCAAAGCTCAACAAAGTCACCTATCCGCTCATAGGAATCGTTGTAGAGGGCAATGTCAAAATCAGTAAGCGATACCGACAAATCAACCAACAACTCCGAGCAACCAGGATCGCCATCGCTCTCCACATCTATCACAACACCCACAACAACTTCCCCGAATCACTCAACGAACTCAACCTCCCCGACCACATGCTCCTCGACGAGTTTACAGGAATCCAACTCCTCTACAAAAGAACCCCATCAGGTCCA
>WUAJ01000024.1 GCA_009827215.1 Phycisphaeraceae bacterium | reverse complement strand
TATTCGTCGATGAGGAGGTAGCGCCAGCGGCTGTTGAGTTCCTGCTTGATGTCCTCGTGGGTCTCGAGCATCTTGGCGGTGTAGAGGAGGAGGTCGTCGAAGTCGATCGCGCCGGCGCCGCGGAGGGCTTGCTCGTAGGCGAGATAGATCTTGGCGACTTGCTTCGAGTAGTAGTCGAACGCGTTGGCTTCGTATTTCTTGGCGTCCATCATCTCGTTCTTGGCGTTGGAGATGGTGGAGAGGACGGAGCGGGGGGGCCAGTTGCTGGCTTGGAGGTTCATCGCTTTGAGGACGCGTTTCATTGCGGCCATCTGGTCGGCGCTGTCGTAGATGGTGTAGTCGGGTTTGAGTCCGGGGAGCTCGGCGCGTTCTGCGTAGCGGCGGAGGAGTCGGGCACAGAGGGAGTGGAAGGTGGTGATGGTGAGGCCACGGAGTCGTGGGTCGCGCGGGGCGTCCTCGTCGAGGGCGTTTGGTCCTGCGATTTGGAGGGCGACGCGCTCGCGCATCTCTCCCGCGGCTTTGTTGGTGAAGGTCAGCGCGAGGATCGACCAAGGGGGGGTGTTGTTGGCGACGAGGTGGGCGATTCGGCGCGTGATGACGCGGGTCTTTCCTGATCCGGCGGCGGCGAGGATGAGGAGCGGTCCCTCGGTGTGGAGGACGGCTTCACGCTGGGGATCGGTGAGTCCATCGAGGACGCCTTGTCCCGGCGCATCTGGAGCGTCGTCGGGGTCGGGCATGAAGTCCGGGATGTCGTCGATGGGGATCTCAGCAGGCATCTGGATAGGGTAGGCTGGGGGATTATTTTTGCCAGTGTTTCTGGGACAACTTGAGCAGTTGTCGGCAGCGAGCACGAACGGATGCGGCTTCGTCGTGCTCGGATGCGTGGAGGATAGCTGAGCGTGCTTGGTCGCGGAGGTTGGGGAAGTTGAGGGCGAGTTGGTACTGGCCGTTGTATGACCAGGCGCGGACGAACTTGTTGTCGCTGGATTTACATTCGTTGATGAACTTTTTCGTCGATGCTCTGTGCTTGGATGGGATCGGGAGGTGCTCCATGATCTGGAGGATGTGGAGCTTGGACCCCCAATGGGTGAGCTTGGGGAAGTGCTTGTAGATCTGCTGGACGAGTTGATCGGGGAGAGGGGACGCGTCTTCTTCGAGGTGGTGCTTGAGGATCCAGGTGGCGCCGATTTCGGTTGTGGGGAGCGGGATGAGATCGATGAGTTCTTGGATGAACTCTGGACGGTCCATGTGCTTCGCGTAGACGCGGGTGATCGCGGCTTTGGACTTGGTGTCCCACGACTCGATGTCTGCTTTGAGGGTCATCTGCCTGATGTTACTCAACTTTACTTGGTCACACCGGTGCCCATTCCTGGTGGCATCATGGCGTGTGGGACATCCGCGGCGCGGGTCATGAGGATGATTCCTTCAGGGAGATCTCTCGAGACCTGTGAGATGACATCGCCTTCGAGTCGGCGTGCGACATTGGAGCGGCGGGATTTACCCATGATGAGTGTGTCGCAGCTGTAGGTGACGGTGTAATCGAGGATCTCTTCAGGGATGCTTGTCGAGGTGACATAGATCGGGATGAAGGGGACTCCCGCTTCTTTGGCGAGCATCGCGGTGGTGCCGAGGGTTGTTTGTGCGTCGTTGTCGGTCTCGATGCGTGGACTCCTGTCTGGTGCCATATCGAGGACACGGACTTGGCGGACGAAGATTGCGAGCAGGGTTGCGTCGCGGCGTTTGGCGAGATCGATGGCGTACTCGGATTGGTAGCGTCCGCGTGCGGCGAGCATGATCTTGGGTTTGCTTGGGTCAATCTCGATCTGATCAGACAGGATCGACATCCATCCAGCGCCAGGGGCTTCGATTGCTTTGCCTGTCGATGGTGGTTTGAGCGAGCGGATTGTGCGGATTCCGAGCGCTGTGGCGACAAGGGTTCCGCTGAATGCGGTGGAGATTGGTTGGGTGATCCCGATGGTCACGGTGATAGAGAGCAGGAAGAGTCCCAGCGCCCACATCGCGATGCGGACAGGGGGTGAGAGTTCGAGTTTGGTGTTGATGGCGCTGGAAAGTACAGTGACGGTGATCGCACCGGTGACTCCCAGGACATAGAGGGACGCGAGGACTGTGACATCCTGCTCGACGAGAATCACGGCGGCGGGGATGATGATGGAGACGATGAGTCCGACATACGGCACACCTGAGTAGTTGAGGCGTGTGAGTGATTGGGGGAGTTCTTTGTCTTGCGCCATCGCGTAGAAGACGGAGACCATGGCCATGATCGCGGTGTTGGTGGCGCTGAGGAGGAGGAGTCCGAAGGTGATGCCAGCGATGTTTCCGAAGATAGTTCCGAAGCGCGGTCCGATGACATCGTTGGCGGTGTTCTGGGCGATCACGCGCATCGCGGCATTGGTGTAGTTCCCAACCTGTCCTCGATGGGCGGCGAGGTCCTCGTAGGCGCTGAGTGATTCGGGGGTGAGTGACTCGACTTCTTCGTCGGTGAGGATGATCGGTCGCGAGGTGTCGTACTGGTCGTGGGTGTCGGAGGGGAGGGTTTGGACGAACTGCTGGCGTGTTTCGGTGAGACGCTGGTCGTCGGGGATGTGGATGTCCTGGAGCTGGGTCCCGGCGACGGTGAAGGTGAGTCCGGCGAGGGCGAGTCCGAAGACGAGGTTGAGTCCGACGACTTCGAGCGAGACGGGCCAGATGGTTTTTTTGGCTTCTTGCTCGACTGGTTTTTTCATCATGCCGGTCATGTTGGCGACGGCTTCGACTCCGGCGAGGGCGAGACAGATCTTGGTGAAGTTGACCCAGACATCTTGGGGTGGGCTGTGTCTGATGTAATCGAAGGAGATGGTCTCGATCCCACGCGCGAACGCTGGGATCGCGATGAGGGCCATGACTGCTGAGACGCCGAGTGCAACGAGGGCGATGATGAGCGCGAACTTTCCGGCACTTTCTGCGCCAAGCCAGTTGACGCCGCCGACAAGGACGATCGCGGTGACTGCGAGGGGGAGAACGAGGTGGTGGGGGACATGGAAGTAGTGAAATGCTTCGATCGCGGAGATCGCGGCGGTCATAATGTAGCCGGAGAGGAGGAGGGTTGATCCGATCACTGAGAGAACAGGGGAGAGTTGGCGCGCGGCGGTGTAGACACCCCCTCCATCTGGGAAACAACGACAGATGTGGGTGTATGCCCACGACACGGCGAGCATGAGCAGGCCGATCGCGGCGAGGTAGATGATCGAGGCGTGTGCGGTATAGAGGAATGCGAGACCAAGCACATAGAGGCGTGAGGTACCCCAGTCGCCGTAGAGGAGCGGTCCTGCGTGGATCCAGCGGAGGTTACGGGGGCGTGCGTCTGTGGTCAGCATATTTTTGTGGGCTCACTCGCGTCGTGGAGCGTGAGTATACGACTATCGGGCGTACCACTGTGGATTCAATCGCGTGGAATCTATGTTTTGTGCGTATGTGATTGATCCGATACCAAATTCTGCTCGTATCTTGGTACATTGGATGTCCCGGTTCTTGGACTCGTCAAGAGCTGATCAGGGGCAATTGCTCAGAGGGGTATGCTGCTCTTTTCGGGCTCGTGTCTGGTGCCTACCCTCGTGTGGCCACTGGTTGCGGGAATTGGCTGAGCAGGCCGAGCTTGTGGAGTGTGCGACTCGTTCGCTTGAATCAAAGAACAATGTCTCAGAAACATGATGACAACTCGGTTCCTCGTTTGCTTGATGATTCCAATATCGGGAATGGGGCATTGTCACCAGAGGATACAGCGCCGCTTGAGCCGGGCTCGACGGATGCCGCGAGTGTCGAGGATTCTGAGAAATCAATCATGGCGGCGACGAAGTCCGGAACCAATCTGGACACGCTGATCGGTCGATTGGTGATTGATCAGGGACTCGCGACGAGTGATGAGGTCAAGCACTGCAAGACCATGGCTCGTGGAGAAGGTGAAGGTCCATCAGAAAAATCGCTGGCGCATGTACTGGTCGATAAAGAGTTCATCACCAAGCGTCAGCTCGCTCGATTGCGTGAAGCGATTGAAGCTGAGCGGTCTGGGAACAAAATCTCTGGATACAAGATCCTTGGGAAGCTCGGCGCGGGCGCGATGGCGACGGTGTACAAAGCGAAGCAGGTGTCGCTGGATCGTTTGGTGGCGCTCAAGAAACTCCCAGAGAAGTTCTCGCAGAATCCACAGTTTATTGAGCGGTTCTTTGCTGAGGGACGCGCGGCGGCGCAGCTCAATCACCCCAACATCGTGCAGGCGTTCGATGTGGGGAACGAGGGCGATCTCTACTACTTCGTGATGGAGTATGTCGAGGGACGCACAGTTCACGAGGATATCGTTGAGCACAAACGCTTCGATGAGCGGCAGGCGGTTGAGATCATTATCCAGGTCGCGGAAGCGCTTGAGCATGCGCACCAGCGTGGGTTGATTCACCGGGATGTGAAACCCAAGAACATCATGATCACCAAAGAGGGTGTGGTGAAGCTCGCGGACATGGGTCTGGCGCGTGGGATCAGTGATGTGGAAGCCGCGGAAGCGGAGGCGGGTCGCGCGTTTGGTACGCCGTATTACATCTCACCTGAGCAGATCCGCGGCGAGAAGGACATCGGACCTCCGGCGGATATCTACTCGCTCGGGACGACGCTGTATCACATGGTGACTGGCGCGGTGCCGTTTGAAGGGAAGAGTCCGAGCGCGGTGATGCACAAGCACCTCAAGAGCGAGCTTGTGCCGCCTGATCATGTGAATCCGAAGCTCAGTGCTGGGATCAGCGAGGTCATCGAGATGATGATGGCGAAGAAGGTGCGTCATCGCTACCAGAACTGCACGGATCTGCTTGTGGATCTGAGGGCGCTCAAGAACGGCGAGGTGCCTCCGATCGCGCACAAGGATGTGATGGCGGAGGCGGATCTGACGGCGCTCGCTCAGGCGGAAGCGGCGATCACGACCCCGATCCAAGAGAACACGGCGAAGAAGGACAGCAATGGGGTGGTGGATCGGTTGCTGTGGCCGCCGTTCTTGATCGTGCTCGCGCTGCTGCTGGGGTCGCTGATTGGCAACTTGCTCATGGCGATGTGAGCGCTTAGCTCAGTTTCACTTGACCAACGAGATCAGATATAGATGCGGCACTTTGCTTGACGCACCACTTGTCGAGTCCCTTTGCGACTTTGCGGGGGATGCTCAGGTCGGCGAAGCTGCCGGCGCCGATCTGCACGGCAGTGGCGCCGGCGAGGATGAACTCCGCGGCGTCTTCCCATCGGGTGACTCCGCCGGCGGCGATGATGGGGGTGTTGGTGTCTTTGGTGAGCTGCGAGTAGACGAGGTGGACGAGGCGGACGGTGATGGGATGGATCGCGGGTCCCGACATTCCGCCGGTGGTGTTGGCGAGGATTGGTTTTCTTGTGTGGACGTCGATCCCCATCGCGGGGACGGTGTTGCAGAGGGTGAGTCCGTCAGCGCCGCAGTCCACGGCGACGCGGGCGAGGTCGACGATGGTGTTTGGAGTCCCGACGGTGATGGGGGAGAGCTTGACGAAGAGCTTGGTGTTTGGGGTCTGGGAACGGACAGCGGTGACGAGTTCGGTGAGGGCGGCGGGGTCAGCTCCAAACTCGAGTCCGGAGTGAACATTGGGGCAGGAGACGTTGAGCTCGATCGCGGGGATGGACTGGACCTGATCCATTGCTGACGCGATCTGGACGTAGTCCTCGATGGAGTCTCCGGCGACGGATCCGATGATGTTGTTACTCACAGCTGAGATTCTGGGAGCGATGTCTGCTTTCCATGCGTCGAGTCCGGGATTGGCGAGTCCGATCGCGTTGAGCATCCCGGCTCGGGTCCAGGTGATGCGCGGGAAAGGATTGCCCTCGCGTGGGTGGCGCGTGATGGATTTGGTGACGATTCCACCGAGGAGGGTGATGTCCATGACGTCGTTCATTTCGTCGATGGTGCCTGCGGTGCCTGACGCGAGGAGGATCGGCGAGCGGAGTGCAATGCCGGAGAGGGAGGTCTGTAATCGCGGACTTGGGGTGTATCCCATGCCCATACAGTACGCGTGATGACCTACAGTTGCACTGCAGGTTGCACGAAAGGAGCCATGCTGTGGATCTTGATACGAGAATCAATCAGTTTCAATCATTGATCGAGACCGATCCGGACAACGACATGGCGCATTTTTCGCTAGGCAATGCGTTGCTTCAGGCGGAGCGGTTTGACGAGGCCGCGGCTTCGTTTGTGCGCTGCACAGAGATCAATCCGGGGATGACCAAGGGGTATGAGCTCGCGGGTCGGTCGTATATTGATTCGGGGAACACGGAGCAGGCGAAAGAGGTCCTGACCAAGGGGTACGTCGAGGCGGTCACGCGTGGGGACATGCTCCCGAAGAAAGCGATCGAGGGGATGCTCAAGGAGATCGATGCGCCGATTCCTGATGTGGTGCAGACTCCTGCTGAGACGGAAGATGTTTCGGGCGGGGACTTCCGGTGCGGGAAGACTGGGAAGATGGGGCATCAGATGCCGCGGGCGCCGTTCCGCAATGGGATGGGGCAGTGGATCCATGAGAACATCTCGAAGGAGACATTCGACGAGTGGATCATGATGGGGACGAAGATCATTAATGAGCTCCGCTTGGATCTCTCGCGCGATGAACACGACGCGGCGTATGAGTACGCGATGCGGTTGTATCTGGGATTGACCGATGAGATCTACCAGTCGGTGATGGATGGGGCGACGCCTCCGATGCCTGATGCGCAGTTTAAGGGGGTGATCGAGGACATCATGGCGATGGGTGGGCATCTGGAGAGCGAGCAGGGGAACTTGCATACACGCGTTGAATGAGCGGGATGGGATGATTTGAGTGGATCGTGAGCAGGATCAATCCGATGAACGGTCTATGTACACCGATCCTTCAGTAAATCAGAACGCGCCGCTGAGTATTGTCGTTGATGATGAGTACGAGACCGATCGTGGATGGTCGTATGTGGTTACGCTCTCGTGGAAAGCACGCGGGACGAGCGAGCACGAGATCACGCTGAGCTGGGTTGATCACGATCAGCTGTCTGGGGGGTTGATGCCTCCGAGTCGATTGGTCGAGCGGGTCGCGGAGGTCGCGGCGACGGCGATGGGTGTGGACGAGCTTCCAAAGCGATTCGATGTGTCTTCGATGCGGCGAGCGATCCCTGAGTTTGAACGGCTCATGCGCGGCTAGTTTCGCTCGGCTGCGCGATTGGATTTTGCATTCTGTTTGTATTTGGCGTTGAGTGATGCTCGATTCGCATCATTCTCGTAGTTTACAAGCATCTATTTTATAAGTAAGTTCTAGTATGAAACTAAGAATATAAAGATCGATCTGTTGATAAACGATGGTGCGCGGAATAGAATCGCGCGGGGAGCGAAAAAAACTGGCGGGCTCGAAAGAACGGGCGTACCGCGAGATCAAGTCCGCCGCAGAATGGAAGGACTTGCCATGAGACATTCAATGACAGGCGTACTCACTTTGTTCGCTGGCACCTCGCTGGCTCTTGGTGCTCCGACACCGTTTTCACTCTCTGACGCAATCGAGTTGTCTTCGACACCTGTGATGGGTGTGGACGGAGAAGCAGCTTCGAAGGGGAAGATCGTTCGTTTGGATTACCCTGATGGGATGGGAGGTTTCAATGTCGTGCTCGTGAGTGTGTATGGGGACGCTCAGGGACCTGAGGTCTGGAAGCATGACGGGAGCACACACGCTGCGAAGGATCTGTTTGTCATGCGTTCGCTTGACAATGGACGGACTTGGTCGCAACCTGTGAACATCTCCAACACGGCGAATCTGTCCTCGATGGATGCGGATCACGATGGTGATGAGGGCACGGCGAAAGTGCCTTACTACGGCGATTCTCAGAAGCCCAACATCTACAGCAACGGGAAGAATGTGATCATCTCTTGGGTTGATCACTATGTCCCCTCGGGGCTTCAAGAGAGTGTTGTCTATCCGGAATCCGGTTTGCTCGAAGTGCCATATGCAGCTACCTACTGTGTTCGCTCGACGGATGGTGGTGCGACATGGAGCGCTCCGCAGAGGCTCTCAACGGGTGAGCGGGACGCGAAGCAGGATGTTCCTCGCGGATCGAGTGCTGGGTTCATCGTGACTTGGCAGGAAGATCCCAAGGGATTGCAGCCTGGTGATGCGGAAGGTCCCGGCGAGGGTGGTTCGGGCGCCAAGGTCAGTCACGGTACTGACATCTGGTACACGGCGCTTCGTGCTCCAGATTTCAATGCTGGGGTTGACTTCCCAGAGCCACAACGCGTGACGAATAACTTCACACGCACGGATAATGATGGCGATGAATCCGGACGAGAAGGCGCGTCACGCGCCAACACATTCATGGTTGGATCGACCGCGATCGTCGCGTACGAGGAAACGAAAGGGCTTGAGGGGTTGGATGACGGGAAGTACATCCGCTACCACACCTTCTCGGCGTTTGACGACTCGATGCCAGATGCAACGGATGGTGCTGGTTGGATCTTGTCACTCCCAGAAGAGAGCGCCCGACGTGTACGCTTCATCGTTCAGCCTGGTCCTTTGATGAACCAGAGTGATGTTCGCATCGTCTGGCTCTACAAACAAGGCGACTTCGATCAGGGTGGTCCTTCAGACATCATGTGTCGGGTTGGACGAAAGAACTCCAGCGATCCGCTGTCGACTGGGTTCCGTCCTGAAGATCTGAATCCACCGATCGATCCAGATGCGACCACGCGTGAGAATGCGTTCAACAACGAACAGGGGATGAATCTGAGTTCGTCGCTCGGACTCGATGCTCATCCTGAGGACGATTCGTTCGAAGATGCACGAGCACATCGTGGAATCCTCCGCGGCGACTTCATGGCTCTTGGATGGAGCTGGACTCCAGACTGGGCGGTCGCACGCTACACGGATCTAGAGAACTACAACTTCTACATGAGGACCTCGCATGATGGTGGTCAGACATGGACGCAGAAGGTGAACATGTCCAACATCGATGCGAGCGAGAAGGTGAATGTGCGTGAACCCAGAATCGTTGGGACGCCGTTCAGTCCAAACCCAGCGACTCCAGCAGATCCCGGCTCGTTCTTGGTCGCATGGGGTACTGAAGTGAACCAGTATGAACATGTCTCTGAGGGAATTGTTGATCTCGATGTGTACATGACTCGAACGGATGACTATGGAATGTCGTATGCACCAGTTGTGAAGCTTGCGGATGATGTTCCAGTCGATGCGGATGTCGGTACCTTTGAGAGTCAGTTCCGATTGGATCCGGATGGCAACAGGGTCTATGCGGTATGGATGGAAGAAGATCGGGATGAAGGGGTTGTCAACGCGATGTTCCGTGTTGGATCGACTTGCTTGCCTGACTTCAATGTTGATGGCGTGCTGAACTTCGAGGATGTTTCGATGTTCCTCGAACTGTTCGGGATGCAGGATCCATCGACGGACTTCGTGATGGATGGCCAGTTCAACTTCCTTGATGTGAGTGCGTTCCTCACTGAGTATGCTGCTGGTTGCCCATGAGGGTCAAACTGACTGCTGATTAGATCGATCCTTAATCTCTCACAGCCGGTCCGAATGGGCCGGCTTTTCATTTTTGAGGTCTTTTCGAACCTAGAGTGCTCACTCATCAACCATTGGAGCATGCATGGACCCCATTGAGATTCTGATACGGACTGCTTTGGGTGTCGTCGCGGGACTTGTTGGGGGGCTTGCGGGTCTTGGGGGATCGATCATTATGCTCCCAGCGATGGCGATGATCTGGGGGTACACGATCAACGGCGAGGAAGACGAGTCGCAGACCAAGCACCATGTGTATATGGCGGCGGCGATGTGTGTCAATGTCATCGTCGCGCTGTCCTCGACACTCATGCACGCAAAGAAGAAGGCGGCTCGCAAGGATGTCTTGATGTCACTGGTCCCCTCGATGACGGCGGGGATGGTCGCGGGGGTGTTGATGGCGGGGGAATCTCCGGGGCGCTGGTCGCTGATCGCGTTCGCGGGGTTTATCTGGATGTACTGCGCGTACAACATCATCACGACTGTGAAGAAGATCCCGGATCATCCGCTTGATGCGGAGTCTCCGGCGCACTGGAAGATGATCGCGATCGGGTTGTTTGTGGGTGGGGTTTCAGGGTATCTGGGGATCGGTGGTGGGATCTTGTTGGTGCCGTTGTTGCAGATTTCGGGTTTGCCGCTGCGTCATGCGATCGCGGGGAGTGCTGGGGTGATGTGGATCAGCTCGATCATCGGCGCTTCGATGAAGCTGTACACACTGCCTTCGATTAGCTATCCGGCGCCGAATGAGTCGGTGCACCTGACGATCTCGGAAGCGATGAGGTTCGCGATCCCGATCGGGGTGGGAGCGCTGATCGGCGCGTATTTGGGGGCGTGGGTTGCGCACAAGATCAAGCTGCCTCATCTGAAGCTGGTGATCGCGTTGATTCTTGCGGTGGCTTCGGTGAAGATGGTGATGTGATTACATCGTCCGTCCTTTGCCGCGGGTTCCGGGGGCGCCTTTGCTGCCTTGGCGTTTCTTGGGGTTGCCTTTGCGTTTGAGTCCTTTGTTCATGACCGCTTCGATCTCGGAGCGGCGGACCAGCAATGGGTTCTCGTCATCATTGTGCTGATCGAGGAGTTCTTTGACATGGAGCATCTGGTCGCGGAGACGTGCGGCTTCTTCGAACTGGGTCGCTTCGGCGGCGATGAGCATATCGGCTTGCAGCATCCCGACGAGGACCTCGGCGTCGATGAGGGTGTCGGTGACTTCCGCGGCGTTTTTAGCTGATCGTCGTGCTTCGAGCTCGCGGTCGATCCCAGTGCGGATGCTTTTGATGACGGTGGTGGGGGTGATGCCGTGCTCTTGGTTGTGGGCGAGCTGCTTGTCGCGTCGGCGCTGGGTTTCGGTGATCGCTTGGTCCATGCCTTTGGTGACGCGGTCGGCGTAGAGGATGACGCGGGATTCGCTGTTGCGCGCGGCGCGTCCCATCTGCTGGATGAGCGAGGTCGCGGAGCGGAGGAATCCCTCTTTGTCGGCGTCGAGGATGCAGACGAGTTTGACTTCTGGGAGGTCGAGTCCCTCGCGGAGGAGGTTGACGCCGACGAGGATGTCGAAGTCTCCGGCTCGCAGCGCGGTGAGGATCTCGAGTCTGTCGAGGGTTTCGATCTCGGAGTGCAGGTAGCGGACGCGGAGTCCCTGGTCGCTGAGGTAGGTGGTGAGGTCTTCGCAGAGTCGTTTGGTGAGCGCGGTGATGAGGACGCGTCCGCCGCTCTCGACGATCTCTTTGGATTGCTCCATGAGGTCGACGACCTGGTTGGTCGCGGGGCGGACCTCGATCTCTGGGTCGAGTAGTCCTGTGGGGCGGATGACCTGCTCGATGACTTCCCCGCCGGTGGCTTCGAGCTCGTAGGGTCCTGGGGTGGCGCTGACGAAGACCATCTGCGGGACGAGGTTCTCGAACTCTTCGAAGCGGAGCGGACGGTTGTCGAGGCAGGAGGGGAGACGGAAGCCGTGGTCGACGAGGACTTGCTTGCGTGCTTTGTCGCCGTTGAACATGGCTTTGATCTGGGGGAGGGTGACGTGGGATTCGTCGACGATGATCAGCCAATCCTTGAGGTTGGTGCGGGTGACTCCGAAGCGTTGTGAATCGTGCTCGTGGTCGCGTCCGTCGTACGGGAGATCCAGTTTGGATGGGTCCACGCTTCCTGGCGCGTAGTCGAAGTAGTCGAGGAGGGTGAAGGGGCGTTCTCCGGGTTGTCTGCCGTCCATGTAACGGGAGTAGTTCTCCACGCCTTGGCAGTATCCGACTTCTTCGATCATTTCGAGGTCGTACTTGGTGCGCGCCAGGAGGCGCTGAGCTTCGAGGAGTTTGCCCTCGTGTCGGAGTTCCATGACGCGTTCGTCCATCTCCTCGCGGATGCTGTCGAGCACGGCGTTGAGGCGGTCCTCGGGCATGACGTAGTGCACGGCAGGGAAGAGGAAGTACTGGTGTTCCTCGGCGAGGAGTTCTCCGCTGGTGGGGTTGATGAGCTCGATCTTGTCGATCTCGTCTCCGAAGAGCTCGATGCGGACCGCGAACTTTTCGTACGCGGGCCAGACCTCGATCGCGTCTCCTCGCGAGCGGTACTGTCCGCGTTTGAACTCGATCTCGGAGCGTTCGTAGCGCATCGCGTTGAGGGCGAGGAAGAGGTCGCGTCTTGGGAGTTCCATGCCTTGCATGAGCGTGTAGACGCGCTCGGAGTAGGCGCTTGGGGAACCGAGACCGAAGATGCAGGAGACGGACGCGACGACGACGCAGTCGCGGCGCTGGAGCAGGTTGCTCGTCGCGGCGAGGCGGAGCTGGTCGAGGTCGTCGTTGCGGGAGCTGTCTTTCTCGATGTAGATGTCGCGTCCGGGGATGTACGCTTCGGGCTGGTAGTAGTCGTAGTAGGAGACGAAGTAGTTGACGGAGTTGTTTGGGAAGAACGCTTTGAACTCTTCGTAGAGCTGCGCGGCGAGGGTTTTGTTGTGACTCAGGACGAGTGTGGGCTTGTTGGTGCGTGCGATGACATTGGCCATCGTGAAGGTCTTGCCGGTGCCTGTCGCGCCAAGGAGGCAGGAGCGGGGTTGACCTGAGTTGATGGAGGCGACGAGCGCGTCGATCGCTCCGGGTTGGTCGCCGGCGGGCTCAAAGTCGCTGACGACCTCGAATGGTTTGTTAAACGTCTGCATCGTGGGATCGTATGCAGTTTGGGGGGATTACTCGCGGAAAGTTGGGAGCTTTGCGGGCATGGCGCTGCCGTACCACTGGTCGATGCTCCAGTGGTCTGGATCGCACCCGGCATCCTTGAGGACTTGTTTTGCTTCGTCGGCGGTGGTGGCGTCGAGGAGGATGAGCCAATGGTCGTCTTGGAGGCGAGAGTCGTCATTCCCGATCAGGGTTCCGAGGAGGGCGACGCCTTGGACGCGGTCTGGTTCGTTGGACTTGGCGACTGGAGCGAATGCCCAGAAGTATCCGCGGCCGACCCACTCGTCGGGGATGTCGGGATCGGAGAGGCGGCGCTGCTCGTCTTCTTTTTCGAGGCGCGGGAGTTCGAGGAGCGCGTCGTCGGTTGTGAAGTGGAGGATGTCGAAGACAAAGATCCCGAGTTTGCCTGGAGGGTCGGTGGCCGCGAACTCGCTGGCTTGGTCGAGGTCGTCGGTGTTGAAGATCCACATGCCTCGCATGTCGTCCCAGGTTTTGGGTTCCCAGTAAGGTCCGGCGATGAGGAGGTCGCCGTTCTCGGCCATTCGGGTCATGTTGGAGAAGTGTCCTTGGAAGGCTTCTTCTTGGGTCGTTGCGTCGATGTCGGTCGCGGGTCCTGTGAGGATGTAGACGAAGGTGTAGGTCTGGAGCGGGCCGGCGGCGAGGGCGCGTGACGCGAAGCAGAGGGTGACGAGTGAGAGCAGCTGGATGAGCTTTGATTTGAACATGATTGATTCTACTGAATCTGGGTTCAGAGGATGCGGGCGGTGTTTTTGAAAGTGTGCTTGACATGGTCAATGGGTGACCATATAGTCACCTGTGTAGCTCGTGAATGACTCACGTGCTTTGGAGGCATGAGGCCGAGTATGAAAGGGCAAATCGATCAAATGGATCGGGTCTTTAAGGCGCTGGGTGATCCCACACGGCGGGCGATCCTGGACCTGCTTCGCGATGGACCCAAGACCACTACGGAGATCGTGGAGGAGTTCCCAGAGATGACACGTTTCGGCGTGATGAAGCATCTGGGGCTGCTCGAGGACGCGGGCTTGGTCGTGTCGAAGAAGGACGGCAGGACGCGATGGAATCATCTCAACGCGGTCCCGCTCCGGATGATCTATGAGCGATGGGTGAGCAAGTACGAGGACCAGTGGGCAGGCTCATTGGTCAAGTTGAAACAGAGAGTCGAATCGAAGGCTCAATCGAAAGGAACATAGTTATGAGTACAAAATGTATTGAAACACCTTCTCGTATCGCGCTGGCGCAGACCGAGATTGTCATCAATGCTCCGAAGGAGTTGGTGTATCGGACTTGGTTTGATGAGCCTGAGAACTGGTTCTACCAGAATGAAGAAACGAAAGCGACAAACACGACACGTTGTGAGGAGAAGGTTGGAGGACGTTTTTACTTTGACCTCCCCGATGGCGGTTTCAATGTGCTTGGTGAGATCACGATGATTAAGCCGAACTACAAAATACGGATGCGTGGTGATTGCACAGTTCCGCTGGCGGTGATCATGAATATGACCATCTGCTTTGAAGATGTCGATGGTGGAACACGAGTTAGCGTAGACCATCGCATGGCTGGAGAGATTTGCGAGGATATGGCAACCGACTTTGAGGAGGGTTGGGCGGATGGACTCGGGAAGCTCAAGAAGCTGGTTGAATCCAAATGAGTCGGTTAGTTCTCGACTGACACAGTCGACTCGTCTTGACGCATTGAAGCGAGTGCCGCCCGTAATGCCCCGGAAGGCTTCATCCCTTCTGGGGTTTCTTTTTCGATTGGGCTGGCTTCAACTGCTTCAACCGGCGTGTCTTTGACTGCTTTGGCATCGATCTCGCCGTCGTCTCCGACTTGGTCGAAGCGGACCTCGACGCGTTTGGATACTCCTCGTTCTTGCATGGTGACTCCGAAGAGTTTGTCGGTCGCTTGCATGGTGCGTTTGTTGTGCGTGATGACGATGAATCGGCTCTGGAGCGCGAACAGGTCAAGTGTGGAGCAGAAGCGTCCGACATTCGCTTCGTCGAGCGCTGCATCGACTTCGTCGAGGACACAGAAGCAGGATGGTTTACTGCGGAAGATCGCGAGGAGCATCGCGACGGCGGTCATGGTCTTCTCGCCACCTGAGAGCTGGTTGATCGAACGCGGCTCCTTTCCTGGTGGTTTGGCGATGACTTCGATTCCGGATTCGAGGAGGTCGATCTCGTCGGTCTGGACCTTCTCGCCGTCGACTTCCTTGATGAGCGGCATGAGTCGGACCTCGGCGCGTCCACCACCGAAGAGTCTACGGAACATGCCGTTGCGACCGCCGAACTCGTCTTTGATGCGGTCGAAGACTTCACCGAAGCGGGCGCGGGACGCGACATTGAGTTTCTCGATGAGCGTCGCGAGCTTGATGCGTGCCTCGTCGATGTCGCGGACCTGGTTGATGAGGTCCTCGTTGCGCTGGGTGAGGTTGGATTCTTCGTCGATGGAGTTGAGGTTGACATTGCCGAGCTTTTTGATCTCGGTTTTGAGGACATGGACGCTCGCGGTCATCGCGGTGACATCGATGCGGGCGACGCCTCCATCATCCATCATGTGGCGGTACTCGGGGTACTCGAACACGAGATCGACTTCGAGGTCTTCGAGCGTGCGTTCCTCGATGGTCTCGCGTTTGACTTCGGTCTCGCGGCGTGCGGATTCGACGGCGTGCCAATCTCTGTTGAACGCTTCGGCTTGGTCGCGTGCTTGGGACATCGCGCTGCTCGCGGTGTTGACCGCTTCCTCGGCGACGCGGACGACCTCCGCTTGCTCGTGCATCGCGGATTCGAGGGATTCGATGAGCGCGTGGGCTTTGAGCTGCTCGTCGTGTGCTTCTTGGGCGACGCGTTTGTGCTCGTCGAGGTTGGCGCGGGCGCGTTCGATCATCGCTTGGGCTTGGCTCGAGGCGCGTTCGATCTCGTCGCGTGAGCTGGTGAGGGCGGAGAGGTGACGCGATTCGGAGCGGACCTGCTCATGGGCGGTCGATACGGCGATGCGAGCGGCGCTGGCGCGTTCGTTGACATCGTCGAGAGCTTGCTCGTACTGACCGATCCCTGCTTGCAGGGTCTCCAGTTCGGTGCGTTGCTCCTGCAGGAGTCGCTCGAGCTGACCTGACTTGGTGACGAGTGCTTCGCGTCCGACGCGGGATTCTTCGAGTCTGTTCGCGTGGGTTTGCTGTTCGTCGATGCCTCGCTGTTGATCACGCGTCAGACGCTCGGCTTCCGAGCGGTGCGTGTCGAGCGTGTGCTCGGTGCGGACGCGGGATTCGCGGAGTGCCGTGATCTTCGAGTGGAGCTTGCTGCGCTGCTCTCCGAGATTCGCGGCGTCGTGGTCGACACGGGCGAGTTCCTGCTTGGCTTGATCGAGATCGGTGCGGATGATCTCGACCTTGCTGGAGAGTTCATGGAGTTCGCTCTGGCGTGCGAGTAGTCCATCGGATTCGCTCCCTGAGCGTGTTCCGGCACAGACGCGTCCATCGGGCTCGATGACGACGCCTGCTCGCGTGACGAATCGGCAAGGAGTCGATGCGAGCGGTCCAGCGCCGAGGAGCATCGCGGAATCGAGGTCGCTTACGAGCAGAGAGTTCCCGAGCAAGCGATCGAGGAGTGCATCGACGCGTGGGTCTTGGTCCCTGCTGGTGACGGTGTTTCGCAGGCGGATGACGCGGCCGTTGGTCGCGTCGGTCAACCAACCTGGGATGGAGTTGGTTGGGGTGGTGGTGTTGGTGAGCGGGAGGAAGGTGACTCGTCCTGGGAGTTGTGCGAGTTCTTCACGCGTAGGCATCGCGTCCATGGATTCGACGACGAGTGCTTGGAGGGTGTCTTCGAGCGCGACTTCGATGTGTGAAGCGTGCTCGGCGTTGGCTTCGATAAGTTCGGCGAGTGGGCCGATGACTCCGGAGAATCCTTCACCGCGATCTTGGATCTCGAGGACAGCGCGGACGGCTTCATCGAGTCCGACGCGTCCCTTGACCATCTCGTCGAGCGTCGCGTGGCGGGTTTCGAGTCGGACGCGTTCTTCGTCGAGGGTGTTGACGCGTTTGGCGAGATTGCCTCGCGAGGAGTCGAGGGATTCGACGCGTTGATCCAGCGCGGAGAGGGCGCTTTGGTCCTTGGTGATCTCGCTGTCGATGAGCGAGATTGCTTCTTCGGTATTGGATGCGAGCTGTTTGGATTCGCTGATCTTGGTGTCGAGTTCGCGGAGGCGCTGGGTCAATTCGCTCACGCGTTCGGTGATGGACTCGATGCGGCGATCATCGGACTCGACGCGTGCGACGAGGGTCGCGTGCTCGCGCTCGACGGATGCGACCACGGAGCGGGTCTCGTCGATCTTCTGACGATGCTCGTTGAGCTGACGCGCGGCGTGTTCGCGCTGATCGCTGGTTTGCTTGAGTGTTTCTTCGGAGGTCGCGAGTGTTTCCTGTAGTCCTTCGAGGGTGTCGGTGTGCGAGGTGATCTGCGCGTCGATCTCTTGAAGCCTACCGCTGGATTCGGTGAGGCGGGTGGTTTCGGTCTCGACGAGGTGCGCCGCGTCCTCGATCGCTTTGTGCGTCATCTCCTGACGCTGGTTCGCGGACTCTGCTTGGTGACGCGCGTTTGTGAGGGCGTTCTCGGTCTCGCGGAGCGCTCGTCCGACGGTGAGTCGGTGCTCCTTCGCTTCGTTGTACTGATCCTCGGCTTCTGCGAGCATCTGCTGGGTTTGCTGGCGCTCGGTTTCGAGAGCCGCGATCTGCGAGGTCAATCCTTCGAGACGACGGCGGATGTCGTCGTACTGCTCGAAGCTCAGCGCGAGTCTTTGGGCGCGGTACTCGTCGTCGAGTTCTTTGAAGCGGCGTGCTTTGGCGGCTTGTCCCTTGACCATCCGCAAACGGCGTTCAGTCGAGTCGAGTTGTTCTTTGGTGACCGCGAGGTTGGACTCCGCTTTGTCGAGCTTGCGCTGCGCTTCGACGCGGCGCTGGCGGTACTTGGCGATACCAGCGGCTTCTTCAAAGATGACACGGCGTTCCATCGGCGACGCGAGGAGCATGCGGTCGACCTTCCCCTGCTCGATGATCGAGTACGCGTCGGCGCCGATCCCTGTATCGAGGAAGAGGTCGCGGATGTCTTTGAGTCGCGCGAGCTTGCCGTTGATGAGGTACTGGGATTTGCCGTCGCGGTAGAGTCGGCGCTGGACCTCGACCTGGTCCGCATCGATCGGGAGCGGTCGCGCGATCCGGCGGCGTTCGGTGATGATGGACGCGGCTTCGGACTCGCCCTCGCTCGCGGCACGGTCGGCGTCTTCGTCGCTGATGTGCTCGTCGTGTGCGGGGTGGTGTTCTTCGGTGTTGGATTCTTCGACTTCGACCGATTCAACTGAATCGACTTCGACATCTTCGACGAGGACTTCGTGGGTGTCGGTCGGGGTGGTCTGCTCGTCGGCTTTCCCGGCAGCTTCGGTCAGGATCTGCGCGGACTTGGGGTTGTCGAACGAGAGGGTGACGGAGGCCATCCCTGAGGGTTTGCGTCCTGCTGATCCGGCGAAGATGCAGTCGAGCATTTCCTTGCCGCGGAGGGATTTGGAGGAGCGTTCTCCGAGGACCCATTTGATCGCGTCGACGACATTGGACTTTCCGCAGCCGTTGGGTCCGACGATGCCGGTGATCGGATCATCGAAGGTGAAGGTTGTTTTGTCGGCGAAGGACTTGAATCCAGAGAGGGTGAGCTTGGTGAGCGCGAGGCCTGAGCGGATCGGCTGTGGATCGCTCTGAGAGGGCGTTTGGGTAGGTGATTGAGGAGTGGATTCTTGAGTTGTCGTCATCGTCGTCATGTCAGCGCAACCTCCGTGTTGGCTGGCAACACATCACCAGTACAGCACTTACGAGCAAGTGCGTTCGATATGTCACCCCGGCTGATTGGGCTCCGCCCGCCGGTAAGACGGATCATATCGCATTTGGGGGTCTGATGCACGCGTTGAGGGGTGAATTCGGGATGTTTCCATGCGGAGTCCAAGGATGACAAACCTTCCCCCTTGGGTTTGTCATCCTTGGGTTTTGAGAGAGATAGAGGGGGTAGAGAGAGGGGGAGATAGATAAGAAGAATGCAAGGATGACAAACCACTGGGGGTGGTCTTGTCATCCTTGGGTTTTTAGAGAAATAGAAGCTTTGGAGATGAGATTGAGCGGGCGTCACACATTACTGAGTGCTCGCATATCCAAGATGGACAAACCCCTGGGTGGGGTCTTGTCCATCTTGCTTAGATGGTTCTCCTTCGGCGTTGGCTTGC
>WUAJ01000230.1 GCA_009827215.1 Phycisphaeraceae bacterium | reverse complement strand
TTCCGATCTGTTCAGGGAAGATTTGGTACCAGATCATGCCTCGAGCCCAATCTGGTCCATATCGAGTAGATTCTGCTGAAATAGGGGTGTTTTGAACACCGCGTTCTGATACGAAATGTGTCACTGCTCCACGCTGGTGATCAGAGTGCTGACATCCGAATGCAGATTGACAGAGCGTGGCGAGTATCAGCAACCAAGGCTGGAAAGTAAGATGATGAAAGTGCTTGGTTTGCATGGTGAATCCCTGTTGACGCGGCTGATTAGATACTGTAAAGTCCAAGTTGGGACATTAAGGCATTTTTCTCATGCCTCGAGTTTTGTCGAATCTCAACCTGTATCCGGTTGAAAAGCTAAGGATATCCAAAATGGATCCGCACCGCAGATCGGCCTTTACCCTCATCGAACTTCTCGTTGTCATCGCGATCATCGCGCTGCTGATCGGTATTTTGCTCCCTGCATTGGGTAAAGCAAGACAGTCGGCACAAGACCTGAAATGTTCTGCGAACGCACGTTCTATGGGAACTTCGATGGAGCTCTATTCGCAAGATAACAGGGACTGGTATCCGATTATGCCTGTTGAAACTCAACCGAATCCAAGCCGATACCGACTGGTTGGTAATCAGAACAAGCTTGGTGTTGCGGGCATGTTCAGTCTCTATCAAGTTGGTCAAGCCGAGTGGGCCGGTGCGGGTTCAACCCCATCCGCTGATCTGCGCGGATACATCGGTGGCCCAGCACAAGGAATTGGCAACTACCCCGATCGTTCGAGCACTCCAATTATGGAAGGGTACATGGATGCGTATGAGATCCTCCATTGCCCGCGTGACAAAGCAGATTCGCATTGGCGCTTTCCAACAAACTGGTGGGATGCTCGTTACACATCACAAACCTCTGATAGCGACGGCCGATTCAGAGAAATGGTTCCTGAAACGCCTTCGTCATCGCTTGATGTCGTTCAGTACAACATCAGTTACCTGTACTTCGCTGGATTCAAATCGAGCGAGCCTGGCATTCTGACCGCCCCACCACTCTGGGGTGATGAGACATACGGCAACGACATGGTCACCAATGCATTCTACGGCTACGGATACAACTGGGTAGAGGACAGCTATGTGGATGGGTGGGAATCTACTGCAGCAGACATCGGTTTCAATAAAGAAACTGGATACTCAGATCTGGACAACCATGGCGCCAATGGCGGTTACTTTGCATTTGCCGATGGTCATGTCGAACTCGTCGACAAAAATCCTCAACAAACCTTCTTTGCACGCGTCAGTGAGTATGTGAATACCTACGACGAGAATGGTCGAGTCACCGGTCGCATTCAGGTCCCAGAGGAGGAGCGTGAGATCGGTAAGAAAGAGGGCAAGAGCATCAACATCACCAATCCGAACCGCTCATCATTCATGCAGACCATCGAGTGAGCCTACGCTGGATCATTGGATCAACTCGCCGATCCGTTGGCAGTATACTGAGTCTTCCGCACACGACCATGATGACGAATGATCGAGGCGCACAGTGACCGAAACCAATAACACAGCCGCCAATGGAGCGGCTAGGAAGCATCCGTTCTACAAACGCCTCATGGCGCATCAAGAATCCGGGCTTGTGCTCGTGATCATTCTCATGTCAGTTGGGCTCACCTTCTACGGCATGCTCAATCCGCGTGAATCGCGCACTGAACTCCAGCGACCAGCGGGTTCAACCATCATGCTTCTTGACGGTAATGGTGAAGCGCATGCACCAGGAACAATCGCGCGTACCAAGATCGCTACATACCGTGTTGTCGATGGCGCGGACACGACCGATTATCCAGCTTCCGAGATTGACAAGTACGACTCCTCTACAGACACACTGTACTCCAAAAGCACGATCAATCCATTCTTGAATAAGACGAACTTGGTGCTGGTCACTAAAGATGCGAGTTTCTTTGCGATCATCGCGGTAGGAATGACGGGTGTGATCATTCTTGCCGGGATTGATCTTTCTGTGGGTTCAATTTATGGATTGAGCGCTGTGGTCGGTGCGATGGCGCTGCAGAGCCTTCCTTCTGATGTCGGCTGGTTTGTCACTGTACCTGTTGGGGTGCTCGTCTGTATGAGCGTCGGGACGGTCTGCGGGCTTGCCAATGGTTCAATGAGTGAAGGGTTGGGGGTTCACCCGTTCGTCATCACGCTTGGTATGATGGCGGCCCTACGCGGACTCACGGTTGTGCTTCCTCAGGAACTCTTTGGGACCCAATCCATCGGTGGATTCCCAGATTCCTTCTCGAAGGGGTTCTTCAAAGCCGAGTTCTACGGCGTGTATCCGGTCCCGGTGATTATCATGATTCTATCAGGTATCGCTGGATGGTTTGTGCTCTCGAAGACTGTGTTCGGGCGCCGAGTCTTCGCAATTGGTGGGAATGAGACCGCTGCGAAGTATGCCGGTATTCCTGTGAAACGGACGAAGATCCTTGTCTACACCATCACCGGAGCCCTCTGCGGCTTATCCGCATGTGCATACCTGGGATACTACGGAGCCGCGGAAACCAATGCGGGCAACGCGTACGAACTCCAAGTCATCGCGGCGACAGTGATCGGTGGCGCTTCACTCATGGGTGGTCGCGGGACTGTCATTGGTGCGGTTCTGGGGGCGATTATCATCCAGTTGATCAACAACACGCTGATTATTTTCGAAGTGGACACCAGTTATAATCAAATCGTGATGGGAGCCGCGATCGTGGTTGCTGTCGTGATCGATCAGACCAAGCAACGAATCCAAGCCCGAAGGGCATAACGGAGGCACAGATATGTCAATCAAAACTCACATCTTCACCGCAAGCTCACTACTCGCGCTCACGGCGTTCTCGATCGTTGGATGTTCCGGTAGTACAGACTCCGAGAAAGCAGCATCATCGGAAAGTGCTTCTTCGAGCAACTCTGAGATCGTCTACAAGATCGGCGTAATTGCAAAGAGTAACTCGAATCCAGTGTTCCAAGCGGCAAAGAATGGTGCGATCGCGGCTGGAAAGCGATTGAGCGATGATCTGGATGGGGCATCGGTTGAGATTCTCTGGCAGACCCCTCCAATGGAGGATGCGCAGGTCCAAGCGCAGTATGTCGAGCAGCTTGTTTCCTCTGGTGTGGACGGCATCGCGATCTCATGCACCGATGCGAACCTCCTTACAGGTGCACTCAAGAGTGCGGTTGATAAGGGCGTGATCGTCGTGACCTTTGACTCTGACGCTCCAGAGTCGGGACGCATGGCGTACTACGGCGTGGATGACAAACAAGCCGGTATGGAAGTTATGAAGCAACTCGCGGCTCAGCTTGATAACGAGGGCAAGGTTGCGGTGCTGACAGGGAATCCAGCAGCGACGAATCTGCAAGCACGCGTCAATGGAGTGCTCGAGCAAGCCGCTGAATACGACGGTATTGAAACACCGGTCGTGTACTCATTCATGCCGGAAACCGCGACCGAAGCCGCTGCGAAGATGCAGCAAGTCCAATCCGCCAATCCTGACATCACAGGGTGGGCGCTCGTGGGAGGTTGGCCGCTCTACACCGACAACGCGCTCGACGGCATCTACGAGAATGCGAAGATCGTCTCGATGGATCCCCTTCCGCTCCCGCTCGATTACGCTCTCAAGGGACAGGTACAAGTCCTCGTCGGTCAGCCATACTTTGGATGGGGTGAGAAGTCGGTGGAGATGATCGTTGACAAGCTCCACTTCGATCGCGCTCCAGCATCGGAAATGGTCTACGCAGACTTCGACATTGTGACTACTGAGAATGCTGCTGAGTTCGCAGAAGGCTGGAAAGTCTGGCTCGGCGAAGACTAAGCACAGATATGTCCGAGCCGTCTTCCCCTATTCTGATTGCGAAGAATATCTCCAAACGCTTTGGGATCACCCAGGCGCTCGATAATGTATCGGTCTCTTTCTGTGCTGGAGAAGTCCATGCACTCATGGGTGAGAACGGTGCAGGAAAATCCACGCTCGGCAAGGTAGATCGGAA
>WUAJ01000229.1 GCA_009827215.1 Phycisphaeraceae bacterium | reverse complement strand
ATCGCCCCAGTCGATGTTGATTGCGTTGAGCGCCAGCGAAGTGGTCGCGTCTGCGTCATCGAGACCGAAGAAGAAGCTGGTGGAGAAGCCCTGGTCTGCACACTGAGCACCAGTGTCAGCAATCCAGATCTCAGTTCCAGCAGTGCCGTCAACAGCTTGCTGAGCGTCACCTTGGTTGATCACAGTGGTGATCTTCTCGCCGGTAGCGATGTTGAAGTAGATGTGACCTGCGTGCCGCAGTTGTGCAGCGGTAGCGTCAATCTTGGTTGGGGTGTTGTTGGCAACTGCGGTGCTGGCGATACCAGCAGCCAGAGCCAGGCTAAGTGCACTTTTCGCCTTCATGGAAAGCTCCTCTATTAGTAAATGTGAACCACAACTCGAACCATGTGTCAGAAAAAACACATTGAAACGAACAAAATCTTGCAGCGGGACACGAATCCCACTACACGCCGAACACATCGTGACCGCCATCGGGTTCTCTCTCTACCCAGGTCCCTCACAGATTCCCACGAGCGGGTGCCTGTCAAGATTGACCTCTACGCGGTATTCTCGCACACAACGAGAATCGTACGGCAAAACAAACTACATACCACAAACTCAGTGGTACATGTCGAATATACAGGGTCTGGTGCGGATTGCAAGAGCCCAGCCCCCGATTTTGCGTACATTTCTGGGAAAAAGCCCCGATATCTCCCCATCGATTCACCCCAGAGAACCGGGCTTTTTACCCATCTTAACCCTCTCAGGCCATCTCCAGACTACGCACAGCCGTCGCGAATCGAGTGAAGAACCCATCCGCATCATGAGGTCCCGGAGATGCTTCTGGATGGAACTGCATCCCAGCGATCAGACCATCTCGCGCCTCAAATCCAGCCACTGTGTCATCATTGAGATGCCGATGAGTCACTACCATTCCGGCAGCTTCACAACTCGTAGGGTCCACCGCGAACCCATGATTCTGACTCGTGATCTCCACGCGACCACTCTTGGAATCCAAGACTGGATGATTGATGCCACGATGACCAAACTTGAGCTTGAAAGTCGTTGCCCCCATCGCGAGCGACAGGATCTGATGCCCAAGACAGATTCCGAAGATGGGAAATCCAACTAGCGAGGGATTCTCGATGAGCTTTCGCAGAGTATCGATCAACCCAGTCAAAGCCGCAGGATCTCCAGGTCCATTGGAGAGGAAAAGTCCACGGATCTTCCCTGCTTTGAAATCACGCTCGATCTCTTCGGCTCCAACAGAGATTGGGTAAACATTGGGTTTGCATCCCGCATCGACAAGGCATCTCAGGATATTGTCTTTGACGCCGCAATCGATGAGCCCGATGGGAACTCGTTCCAGATCGGATGAATCGATGTGGCCCCACCCACCGCTTGATTCATCCCAAACTCCTTGCTTCTCCATGCCGGCTGTGGATGCAAGATCCGCGCCGTCCATTGTGGCCATCGACTGTGCACGCTTGACGAGTTGCGAATCGCTGAGAGTAGCATCACCAGTGATGATGCCTTGGACCACGCCTTGTGATCTGAGGAGCGAAGTCAACGCTCGCGTATCAATCCCAGCGATTCCAGGCACACCTGCATTCCTCAGGAACTGATGGAGTCCGCTTGAGGACCGATAGTTCGAGTACAAATCGACATACTCGTGAACGACCATCCCAGAGACTTGGATTCCCTTCGATTCCATGTCCCGCTCATTCATCCCAGTGTTCCCGATCATGGGAGTCGTCTGGACGAGTATCTGATTCATATAGGAAGGATCGGTGAGCGATTCTTCATAGCCGCTCATTGCGGTATTGAAAACCACCTCTCCGCTTCCTTCGCATGAGGCTCCAAAACCCCAACCTTCGAAGATTTCCCCACTCGACAACGCCAAACGGACACGATTAGGCTCGGTGCGATCGCTCATCATGAATAGAGTGTAGCGATCCAATGTCGATGCTGCCCTTCAAACACGAGCTTGAGAACGACGAATCTGCCGTCGGCGATACTTTCGTCCGCGTGGTCATCGAGCGGGGACTCGATCGATCCGATGGACTGACCTACCGGACTGACCTTGATGTGGAAGTGGGCCAACGCGTTCAGGTCCCAGTCGGGAGAGGAAACACCCCGACCGATGGCTTCGTGATCCAAATAGGTGGACCCGAACTCGCGAGCGGCTTCGAGCTTCAGAAAGTGAAAGCTCTCCGCTCAGTCTCACCAGTCAAGCTCAACACGCTCCAGTTCGAGTTGTGCCAATGGATCGCAAAGTACTATGCCTGCCCGCTTGGGATGGTCCTCGCTGCCGCGATCCCCAAAGCGGTGAAGAATCAGATCGGCAAACGCACAATTCAAACGGTCACGAGAGCCGAGACGATACCCAACCCGCTCCCCAAGCTCCCCCCCACTGCATTAGAGGTTTGGGAGAAACTTAAAGAGATTGACGCTGCGCATTTCCCGGTTGAGAAATCAAAGCTGAAGGATCAGATCCACCTCCGCTCGATCGCACCAATCCACAGACTCCGTGATGTCGGATTGCTGATCGAGTCAGATGAGGAAGTCATCCGAACACCGAGTGTGTTCAACCTGCTGGAGCAGAACAGCGATCGGATCGCACCAGAACTCAATGAACAACAAAAAGCCGTGGTCGAGGGGATCACCGGATCGCTCAACAGATCATCCACGCACCTCATCCACGGCATCACCGGCTCAGGCAAGACCGAAGTCTACATGAGACTCATTGAGCAAGTCCTCGCCGCAGGAAAGACCGCGCTCGTGCTGGTGCCTGAGATAGCATTGACTCCACAAACCGCTGGACGATTCGTTGCTCGATTCAAAGACCAAGGCGTGGCGCTGCTGCATTCAGGATTGAGTGACGGCGCTCGCAACGCACAATGGTCACTCGTCAAGGACAAGGAGGCCCGCGTCGTCATCGGCCCAAGATCCGCGATCTTCGCACCGATCGAAGATCTAGGAATCATCATCGTTGACGAAGAGCACGACAGTTCGTACAAACAGGATCGCGCCCCTCGCTATCACGCACGAGACTCAGCGGTCATGCTGGGGACACTCGCGAACTGTGCTGTCATTCTGGGATCCGCTACACCTTCGCTAGAGAGCTGGCACAACGCACGAGCCGGACGATACCAGCTCTGGTCCATGACCACGCGAGCTGGAGAGGGAACGCTGCCTCGTGTCCAGATCGTGGACAGCACCAAGGACAACACCAACACATTCAAAACTACTTCGAATAAGTCACTCGCATTCCCAATCATTGGCAACACGCTCGAATCTCAGATCAACCAAACACTGGATCGAGGTGAGCAAGCGATCCTACTGCTCAATCGGCGCGGATACGCATCGGTCGTTGCCAGCGCCGATCCCAACTGTGATTGGCGCCTCGAATGCGACCAGTGCGACTCGACCATGGTCGTCCATAAATCCAGAGTCCGCAGCTCTGCTGGAAAGAGATTCGTCCGTTGTCATCATTGTTTGAGTGAGCAGCTCATCCCAACAATCTGTCCTATGACTGGCAAAGGGATCGTACAGATAGGCGTCGGGACCCAACGAGCCGAAGACGAAATTCTGATGAGACTTGGAGAGCGACAGCAGCTTGAGCTCGGGACAAACTTCGTGCGTGTTGATTCAGACACCATGACGCGCCCCTCGGATTACTTCTCGATCCTCGACCGATTCTCGAAGGGTCACATCAAGCTCATGCTCGGCACCCAAATGATCGCAAAGGGGCTCGACTTCCCAGGCGTCACACTCGTCGGAATCCTCAACGCGGATACGGCGCTCTCAATTCCTGACTTCCGTGCTGAGGAACGAACATTCCAGTTGATCGCGCAAGTTGCAGGCCGAGCAGGTCGGAGCAGCACTCCTGGACAGGTCATCGTCCAAACGATGAATCCACGCAATAAAGCAATCATCCTCGCATCCAAGCACGATTACCCAAGCTTCGCGGATCAGGAACTCAAGACTCGTCAAGAGTGCGATCTTCCACCAACCACGCGTATGGCTCGGATCATCTGCAGGGATCAAGATGC
>WUAJ01000228.1 GCA_009827215.1 Phycisphaeraceae bacterium | reverse complement strand
GACCACCATCTCCGACGCGGGTGGAGACTCGATCAACCTCGCGTCCATGCACCGCTCCGACAACAACTCGATCATCGTTTCATGGGTACAGTTCGCAAACTTCCTCGGCCCCAAGCATCTCTACGCACAGAAAATCGACGGATCTGGCAACGAGGTCTGGCCTTCCCGCGTCGCCGTGTTTGACGGCGGGTCGCTCCAGTTCGGGAACTTCCCCGAGTTCGACACCGACTTCTCGGGCGGATCGATCTTCTCCTGGTACGACACCGCCAATGGCCTCAACGTCTACGCACAGCACCTCAACAGCGACGGTTCGGAGCGGTACCCTCACAACGGGGTTGCCGCGTCCATCAACCCGCGCGAGCGTGTGAGCCCAACAGCGAAGTACGACTGGATGACCGACTCTGTCTACGTCGCGTGGACCGAACTGGACAACAACCAGGGGAGCCAGGGCATCTTCGCACAACGCATCGATTCGACAGGCGCGCGCCAATGGTCCGATGCCGGGAAACAGATCTCCGCGATCGATGCGAATGAATCCGGATCGACAAACATCCAGGTCCTTGATGGCAACATGGTCGCGATGTGGATCGAGAACGCTGGAGGGTTCGGACAAGACCAGGTTCTCGCAAGTGCTGTTGGTCCCGATGGGTCCGACCTGTGGTCCACTTCCATCGCGTCGGACATCGCACAACGCAGCCGACTCACCTCCGCACTGAGCAGCGACGGCTTCGCAATCGCGGGCTGGCAGATCGGTGACTTCGGGGTCGCGGACATCCAGACCCACAACATCAATACGGACGGCACGCTCGGAGTGACCCCATGCCCCGCGGACCTCACAGGTGAAGGCGATTTGAACTTCCTCGATGTCTCCGCGTTTCTCGCGGCCTACAGCATGATGGACCCGGTCGCGGACTTTGAAGCGGATGGGAGCTTCAACTTCCTCGACGTCAGCGCCTACCTCGCCGCGTTCGGGATGGGTTGTCCGTAAAGAACAACCACGAACACACATTCACACATGGCTCATGACCAATTGGTCATGTGCCATTTTTTCTTGCCGCGCCGGATCGCGATGAACGAGCCGTGCAGCAGGTGTGCTTCGGTGACTTTGGTGTCCGCGTCGATCTTCTCGCCGTTGATCGAGACGGAGCCCTCGTTGAGGAAGTCCCGCGCCTCGCGATTCGATGACGCGAGCTTCGTGGACTTGAGCATCTCGACCATGTCCAGACCATCCGCGAGTTCCGACTTGCTGTGCTCCGTCGTCGGGACGCTCGCGAAGACCTCGACCATGGTTTGCTCGTCGAGCGAACCGATGTCGCCGCTGAACAACGCCTTGCCCGCGGCTTCCGCGTTCTCCATCGCGTCCTGACCATGCAGGATCCGTGTCGCTTCCTGAGCGAGCGTGCGCTGGAGTTCACGCTTTCCGGGATTCTCGTCATGTCGAGCGATAAGCGAATCGACTGTAACTTGATCGAGGAATGTAAACACCTTGATCCAACCACGCGCGTCCTCATCGGACGCGTTGAGCCAGAACTGGTAGTACGCATACGGCGAAGTGCGAGCGGCGGTCAACCAGATCGCGCCTTTCTCGGTTTTACCAAACTTCCCGCCGTCGGCTTTCTGGACGAGAGGCGCGGTAAGACCAAAGACCTTGCTCGCGTCGTCACTCTCTTGCGTTGCTCTTCTGCGGATCAGATCCGATCCCGCAACAATGTTCCCGTACTGATCGCTCCCACCAAGCTGCACCGTCACGCCCATATCTTCGTACAGATGTGCGAAGTCGTACGCCTGCAGGATCATGTACGAGAACTCGGTGTAGCTGATCCCCTGCTCGCGGTTGTTGAGGCGTTCTTTGACGGACTCTTTCTGCATCATCATGTTGACACTGAAGTGCTTCCCGATGTCACGCAGCGCTTCGATGTACGAGATGTTCTTGAGCCAATCATGGTTGTTGAGGATCTGATGGTCCGGCCCTTCGATCTGATCGAGGACAGTGCTGTAGATCGGACGCTGCTTGTCGATGTAGCCCGCGATGGTCTCGATCGTGTTGAGCTGACGCTCGGCGGACTTGCCAGACGGATCGCCAATCAACCCTGTCCCCCCACCCATCACGACGATCGGCGAGTGTCCCGCACGCTTGACATGCGCCAAGAGCATGATCGGCACGAGGTTCCCGATGGTCAGCGAGTCCGCGGTGGGATCAAACCCGCAGTAGACCTTGCGTGGGTTGTTGTCGGGGTCCGCGAGATGATCGCGCAAGCCGTCGATATCGGTGCAATCCTTGAGGAGACTACGCCACTGGAGTTCGTTGATTAGGTCGATCCGTTCGCTCATGCAGGGAGCGTAGGTCTACTCCGCTCATCGGTCACGGCAGACGCGCCTGGACTTCCCAGTCCCGGCTCGTCGCGTTGTTGGACCAGTGCTGCATGTCGTTGTAGTCGTCCCAGTCCCACTGCTCCGCGTGCCCGTCGAGCATGCCCGCGATGCCCTTCCCCTTGTGACGCAGCGAGACGCCACCGGAGTTCGCTTCTGGATACTCCGTGTTCTCCGAGTACGCATCCTCCCACTGACGACCAGATGTTGAGTACAGATGCGGAGGCTTGACAATGAAGTACCCCTCGACCATCCCGTATCCTGGAAGCAGCGAGGGCTCTGCGATCGAGCGAGCACTCGAGAAGCTCATCAAATAACTCGGACGACGCACCTGGTGGAGCTTGTCCACATGCATCTTCCCGAACACCCGACGCCCGGCTTCGGACCAAGGCAAGTTGTCGCCATTGGCTCCGCCACCAACAAAGTAGGAGTTGAGCCCGAAGGAGGGATAGAGCGACGCGATGTACTGGAGCGATTCGTCATTGAAGTTCGCGGAGTTCGCGTCCACTGTGTCCGCGAGTGATTCGGTGACCTTGCTATCCATGTAGATCCCGTCGAACTGGAAATCCAGATACGGGATCAACCGCCATGGATACCGCTTGCCGACAATCGAGCCCACCGAGCGACCACCGAGATCCTTTGGGACACTGTTGTCATCCACCATCGTCGCCCAGTGGTCATCGGAGAGGTATCCGATCATCAGCTTCCCGCGATGGTCGTCCGCGTACATCGCGTACGCCGTGAGCAGCTGGGACATACCAGCTTGCTCGCGCACGGCTCGAGCACTCGCTCGCGCCGAACCGAGCGCCGGAAGCAGAATACCGATCAACACGGAGATGATCGCGATCACGACGAGCAGTTCGATCAGTGTGAATCCTTGACGAAGTTGTGCACGGCTTGTCATTTATGCAGTTCCTTGCGATCCAAATCGGAGCACTCCAGCTCTCAGATAACCCTAAATGAGACTATGTCTCAATTTAATTCTGAGCCCCTTGATTTGTTGAGACTCATTCTCAATCATTGACAAACGACTCCTGTCAGGCAAGCCACATTGCCAGATTTACAGGAATTCATGACCAAGTACGAGCTTCCGCGCAACTGATGCGCCAATTGAAGACGAGGAGATCCGAATGATTCGAGCACAGAGCGTATTGATCCCTGCCCTTTCAATCTTGTGGTGTTCAAATGCTGCTCAAGCACAAGTTGTCGAAGCAAAGTACGACGAACCTTCGCTCGATCGCTGGATGTATCCATTCAATGGATCTCCAGGAACTCGATTTGAAATGACCTCCTTCGGAGCCGTTGACAACGAAGGCTTTGACGATCACGACGCCCAGGTCTTGCTGGGATTCGACACTTCATCCGATTTCATGCCTGGACTTGGAGCATCCGAATACCGAATCCTCGAAATCACTGTCAAGATGACCGTGTCCAACGACAACGGTTTTGAATACGACGACACCTACGACCCATTCGATACCTACGGCATGCTCGCGAGCTTCCCAGACTTAGATCTCGGTCGTCCTATTAATCTCTTCCTCCCCGGCTATCGCGATGGATACGACCAGAGCACCTACTTCGAGAATACGGTCTTCGGACTCGTCCCGGATGTCGCTCCGGC
>WUAJ01000227.1 GCA_009827215.1 Phycisphaeraceae bacterium | reverse complement strand
TGTGCTCTTCCGATCTGCGTCCCTGGATTCTTGAACACCACCACATCCCACCGCTCCGGCTCGTGCAGCATCGGGAGATACTTGAGCACGAACACGCGATCACCACTCGACAACTTCCGATTCGTCTCCGCCTGATCGAGCCCCGTCATCGGATCGGTCACCTCAATCGGTCCCTGCACACGCGCCGGCACACGACTCCGTGGAGAGGTCATCGTCCAAGGACCAGTCGTCCAGTCGTACCCACTGTGCGGACTCGAGAATCGGACGTTCTTCCCAAGCAGCGTCGGCGCCATCGATCCCGTGGGGATCTGAAACCCCTCGACCACGAAGCCGCGGAAGATAAACGCCATCATGAACGCGATGATCAGACTCGTCGCCGTCTCTTTGAAGCCCAAAGGCTTGTGGTGCGTGTCCGCAGGATTCTTCGTCGAATCAGAGATAGAACTGATAATTGTATTGTGTGGTGCCATTGCCCCAACAATACGCAACCAATCCCCTCAGCGTTCATTCTTTACGAATCACCGCCGCTCGAGCCCCCACCACCAGACGCACCATCTCCAGAACCACCGCCGCGTCGTCTCCTACGCCGACGGCGTTTCTTCTTGGGACCCGATCCCCCAGACGACTCACCCAAATCTCTGCCGGAACCACTCGCCTTGGGAGTATCCGATCCAGAATCACCACCGCTCGATTGAGTCGGCGCGGATCCTTCGCCCGATCCATGTTTCGTGCGTTTTTTGCTCCGACGACGCCGGCGCTTGCGTGGACGCTCCACGCCGTCCTCAGAAGTGACACTATCCGAATCCCCATCGCGTGTACGCGTCGAACCCTGTGCCTGCTCAGCAGTTTCATCACCCGAGCGGCGCCGACGACGCTTGCGTTTGCGTTCACCTGATCCGCCCTCTTGACGCTCAGACTTCGCTTCGTCTCGCCGTCGATCTCCCCTCGGCTCGCGTCGCATGCTCCGCTCACCCACCTCCGGCGCTTTCGCGAGCTTGGGTTCCGTCAACTCCTCGATCGGAATCGCGACGATCGTGCCGTCATCCAATCGGATCTTGCTCAGCTGCGTCAGGATCTGTGAATCAATCACCATCCCATCACCCTCAGGAGTCCCGACTCGGCTCTTGCGATGAGGGAGATTCTTACGCAACTGCTCGTAGGTCTCATCCTCATAACGCAAGCAGCACATCAAGCGTCCGCAGCGTCCCGATATCTTGAGCGGATCGAGCGTCGCCTTCTGGATCTTCGCGCTCTTCATACTGATCGGCTTCAAGACCTTCAAGAAGTTCTTACAGCAGCAGTACTGACCGCACCGCTCATAATCCGCGACGATCCGCGCCTCATCACGCGACCCCACCTGCACAAGCTCGACACGATTTTTCAGATCAACCTGCAAGTCCTTGACGAGATCACGGAAGTCCACACGATCCTCGGCGCTGAAATACACGACCACACGCTCACCACCAAGGATCGGTTCCACCTCCACCAATCGCATATCCAATCCATGCGCCTTGATGCGTCCGCGCACCATCGTCCGCATGCCGTGCTTGGACTGCTCCAGTCGCGCCTGCTCGTCAAGGTCTTCCTTCGTCGCGACGCGCAGCACGCGTCCCTGCTCGTAGAACGGATACTTGCGCCCACCAGAGTTCTCGATGTACTCAAGCATCTCCTTCCGGCTCACACTCTTTGAGCACCCAGAGTTGCGACAAGTGCTCGTGAGCATCTCACCGATCTCTGTGCCGCGCTGCGTCTTGACCACCAGCTTGCTCCCGCAGCCCGGCTTCACCTCGCCGCTGTACGGAAACTCCCCCACCATCATCGAGTACCCAAAGCGCACCACAATCGACGACGGAGCATTGAGCTTCTCGTATGCCTCGCGATCCTCCTTCTCCTTGAGGTACTCCGCGAGATCCGCTTCAAACTGGGGTAAAGGCGAAATAGTCACGGCAAGACTTTAGGGCCCGCCGATCGCTTGCGCACGAGCACGCATAAACAGTGATCCCAAAGACTCCCGCTCCAGCAGCTCGATCCCGCCCGTCTGCGCTGCTCGGTACACCAGAATCGACTCCTGACGCGAGTCCACCAAGACCAGAATCTCGTCAGGACCGCCGTTGGTGGTCATCATCGTGTATCCGCTGTCGTTGATCGCCATCTCCGCATACGCCGGCTGCTCGATCCCACCAACAACCTTCGCGAGCAGGAACACGACCACAACCAACAACGCCGTGGTCAACCATCCGCTTGAGAACAGTGCGGGACGAACCTCTTCTGTGTTCTGTGTGTTGTTTATTGTCTGGCTCATCGATCGTTCTCCTGTGTGATGTCTTCCACAAGATCGCGATACCCGATGCCCTCGAGCTGCTTGGTCCCGTCGTTCCATCGCAGTCCGACCATCTCACGATTCGCCGAGTCGAGCACATAGATGACATTGGTGTAGCCGCCGATCGTCTTGCCCCCGACGCAGGTGTACTGACCACCGACGCGCCGCGAGTCACTCGGCTGAGCGCCCGCGATCCCAACAACCGCGAGCACAACCGCGCCGCATGCGAGCACCAAGTTCATGCGAGACCAACCAACTCTTGATCCATTCTCTTTATGAGTTCGTTTCATATCATCATCCCCATACTTTGACCAAAGTGTCTGTAGCAGCAAGAGTACCACACCGATGCGCGTGCTTACAGCCCCATCCGCATACAAAGCGTGATGGATTCAGTTCATTGCCAATGACAGTATGAACTGATTGAACTCAGTCCTGATGCCCGCGCTTGGTTTTGAGTGTCACCGCGACCACAACCAGCGCCAGAAGCACGATGATCACGCCCATCACCAAGAACTTCGGAGAGCTCGGCGCATCACCCACACGAGGCGGACGCAACGGCTCCGCATCCTCTGCCTGCGCCCAAACATCCGAGCCGAGCATCGCGACCGACGCCATCATGAACCACGCCATTGCTTTCGCAGTGAGCGACGATACCCGTTGGTGAAGAACTTCCATCATGCACTACGCTACACACCCCGACCCCCTCAATCAAACGCGTTCTCAAGCGCCGCTTAACTCCATGGACGCTTCCAGCCCCATCACTCGGCGCGATCCACCCCCACAGAACCCCCTCCAGAGCCGATCAAAGTCCTCGCTCGATAGATTCACCGTCCTCCATTTCGGTGAACGCACCTTCATGTGCGCCTCGTAATCCCGCAATGTCACCGCTCTGAGCGTGTACCACCGATCACCGTGCGAGAAGACCTCCGTGAACAATCCATCTGGAGGCACATCATCACACCAATACACAAACACGAACACCGCCGTGTATCCAGCCCCAAATAACCCCTCCCACGCTCTCATCGCGTCCACATCATCCATCGTGACCCATGATTCGAGCCGCGCCTTTGCTGGAGCACCGTCCTTGAGCCGCAGTCTTGGGAGCCGTCTCCCTTTGATCTCGACCAGCAAGTTGTCCGCTGCGCCCCCATCAAACGCATCCTCGATCCGGCTCTGCTGATCGCCGTAGACCACGAAATCGAAGTTCTTGATCGCTCTGCGATCCTGTGAGCCGTCTTTCCCACGCTCAAGCAACAGCTTCGCGTCCCGCGGCAGCAGCGCTCTCCGCGCCTCGTTCACCGCCATATACGCCAGACGCTGCTCTCGCAAATACCCCTCAAACGCACGCTCGTAATGGTGACGCCGCTGTGCCATCGCTCAAGCATACCCCAAACAAGGCCAAATTAAACGGTTTTTGTATGGTATTTGTCATTTTTTGTTCGGATTCAATCCCGATCCGCCGTCAGACGATCCAGAATCACCGCTATCCCGACAGGCTCAGGCGCTTGCTCTCCCCCCACCATCGCGCGCCACCCCTCCTCCAGCTCCACTGTCCTCAGCATGCTCCGATGATTCGCGACCAGAATCACCACATCCTCACAGCCGTCCAGCGCCGCCGAGTCCATCGTGACCACCCCGTCTCCGAGCGTTCGTGCCGCATCCTCAAACCCCTCGCTCGCCTTCGTCATCGTCGGCTCGATCATCCGCGCCACCAAACAAGTCACCCGGACCCCCTCAGGA
>WUAJ01000226.1 GCA_009827215.1 Phycisphaeraceae bacterium | reverse complement strand
GACACGCACAAAAAATGTTCCGCGTGGACTTCGAATCCTCCGAGGAGATCGATCGGTCAAGCGTGGATCAAATATTCAAACTACTCGATGAACAACTACCCAATGCGGATTTCGTCTGTATCGAAGATTACAACAAAGGCGTCTGCACTCCCGCACTGTGCAATGAGATTATCCGCAGAGCTGTAATCGCTGGAAAGCCGGTTTATGTCGACCCCGCGCCGATCAAAGACTACTCCAAGTATCAAGGCGCAACCGCGATCACTCCCAACCGAACCGAGGGCGAACTCGCAAGCACGCTGGGACCGGATGCTACCAATGAACATCTCGCGCGTGACCTCAAGGATCAGTACCAGTTCACCACAGTCGTACTCACGCTCGATAAGCACGGTGCGCTCGTAGACAGCAATGATCTCTCTGAACAAGAGTTAATCCCAACACAGGCGCGAGCTGTGTACGATGTGACCGGCGCTGGAGACATGATGCTCGCGGGACTCGCGGCTGCTCGTGCTAACGGATTAGACTGGATCGATTCGGTCCGTCTCGCCAATGCCGCAGCGGGGCTTGAAGTCGAGATCTTCGGTGTCGCGCCAATCCCGATCGAACGCATCCACCACGAGATCCTCTCCCTGAGCGCTGACTCCAGAGGCAAGGTCCGCACGCTCGACGAAGCGATCGTCATGACCAAAGCCGCGAAGAACGACGGAAAAACCGTCGTCTTCACCAACGGATGCTTCGATGTCATCCACGCCGGACATATCTCGCTGCTCCAGCGTTCCGCAGCTCTCGGAGACGTCCTCATCGTCGCGATGAACGACGATCATTCAGTGCGCGGACTCAAAGGCCCGACTCGACCGGTCAACGATCAGGAGAATCGAGCGAGGGTGCTCGGCGCCCTCGAATGCGTGGACGCCGTGGTGCTGTTCAGTGAGGAGACCCCAATCAAGCTCATCGAGGGGATCAAACCCGATGTTCTGGTCAAAGGCGGCGACTACAGCATCGAAACCGTTGTCGGTGCAGACTTTGTGATCCAGCACGGCGGACGAGTTGAACTCCTTGACCTGATTGACGGACTCTCTACCACCTCCACCATCGAGCGGATGAAGGACTCCTGAAACCGCGTCCACTCGCTCATATCCGTGATTCGCAACTTTCCCTAAGTTTGTGAGCAAAGAACCATCGCGAATCGTCCGATATATGGTGTATGTCCAAGACCCACCTGATGATCGTGCACCCTCGCTACATCGCTCCGCTGCTGAGCGGTGCGAAGACTCTCGAATCTCGTCTTGGACAGGATCGCAGAGCCCCATTCGGAAAGGTGAGCCCTGGAGATATCGTCTACATCAAACCAACAGGCAAACGAGTTGTCGCCAAAGCAGTCGTTCGTCGAGTAGACGAGTTCGAAGACCTAACTCCTGAAGATGTAAAGAATCTCCGCGAAACTTACGACGATCGGATTATGGGCGGCGATCAGTATTGGCAATCCAAAGCCGATTCAAAGTACGCAACGCTCATCGGATTCAAATCAATCACTCTGCTGCGTGATGAGGCAACTGTACCAGCCGAGTTGCTCGTTGCCAATCGCAACGCATGGCGCATCGCCGACGAGAGTTCTTCCGATCATCAGCAAGCCGCTTAAGCAACTTCATTCAACACAACAACTATTTTCTTGAGTTCTCTACGCGATATCTGTATGATGGAACTCCGCATCATACAGATGAGTTCCATGATGAAAACCACATTAGTCTCAAGCACTCTTGCATTGGGTACGCTTGCGTTTGCAGCCTCAACCTCCAGCGCCAATGTATACAGCTACGACGACGGTGTATCCAACATCACGCTTGGCCCGCCGCGGTCGTTTGAGCAGTTCGGTGACATCGATGTGCTCTGGGGGAACTATTTCCATACTGAAGCTGCGACTGAGGAGATCACCACCATCTCCTTCGAGCTTGGAAGCCTGTCTCCCAACAATCAGGTCGCACTCTGGATCTATGACGACGCAGACAACGACAACGATCCTACCAATGCGACATCGCTCTTCTCCATGACCATTGACAATCCACTCACAGGACTCGGACAAGAGAACATCGTCAACATCGCGAACCTCGCAGTATCAGGAGGATTCTTCGTTGCCGTGAGTCACCTCTCAGAACTCGAGTACGACAACAACGACAATCCAGACTACTCAAGCCCAGCTCGATACGACCCTGATGCTCGCGCCGATCGCTCGTGGTTCTACTACGGCAGCTTCGGCGATCTCCCAAATGCCGGCTACGGCACTCGCATGGATGGGCCCGATGTCCCAATCCCTGGAGCGTTCGCGATCCGTGCGACCACAGTCCCCGCTCCGAGCATGTTGATACTCTCCTCTGCCGGATTACTGCTTGGTGCTCGTCGCCGTCGTTAGTAAAATCAATTTTAATACCTCCAAACACCCACTGATCTGAGTTGGGTGTTTTCTTTTGGTCAGTACAAAACCTAATCGAGATAGAAAGTCGAGAGGCAACGCACGACCCTCGAAAGCGGGAGTCCGACGATCGAGTCCTCATCTCCTGAAAACTCGATGGGCCAGCCCGCTTCCAGACGCTCGGAGATGTTGTATGCGCCCGCTTTGCCCTCCCAGAGCATGGAGTCCAGATATGCTTCGATCTCATCCACAGGGATCGATCCAACAGTGACCACTGAGCGATCCACAAAGAGTTGCCTACGGCTGCCTTTGGGTTCCAAAATCGCGACACCGGTCAAGACCTCATGCGTCGCATCACTCATCAAGTTGATGATCTCCCTCGCATGATCCCGATCTTTGGGCTGCCCGATGATCTGTCCATCCTTCACGCACACCGTATCAGCCCCTAAAACCACAATCGGCGCGTTGGATTGGTCATCCATCAGCAACTCCGAACTGGAAATCGCTTTGAGATACGCGAGCGCCGCGACCCATTGATCAGGAGTGATCGATTCACTCGGAGTAAGCTCGCCATCATCGATCTGTGCTGGTTGTACGCGATGCTCGATCCCTGCAGTAGACAGCATCTCCCTCCTTCGAGGAGAGGAACTCGCAAGCACGATAATCGGGAGCTCCGGATGATCTTGGATTGACTCTGTGTCTGTGCGCATAGGACTCAAATCATGTATACCAGTTCGTGCCTGCTCGGTTCTCGAGATCTCACAAAGAGTATCAAATCTTCATATCGGGACGAAGGGAGTTTCATAACGACAAAAAAACACCCCGCCGAAGCGGGGTGTTGAGAGGGTCAGATGACCTGAGTCGATCCTGTAGAGATTACTCGTACAAGTTCGTCGCTTCGGTTTCGATAACCGGGCTGGTCAGGTTGTCCGAGGTCATTTCCAGACGGAAGCGGACATCGCCAGCTCCGTCAGCACGGACGGTGATGCGCCACGATGCAACCCCGCCGACCTCGAGGGTTCCGACTGGGCTGAAGGAGATGCGCTGACCGTTGACAGTACCAGCGGTGGTACCAGTCGAACCAACATATGCCTGCTCGTCTGGGAGGGTCGCGACGACGCGGACGTTGGTGTCCTCAGCCGAACCCTGGTTGGTGACAGTGATCACATAAGTGGTCTGTCCGCCGACCTCGACTGGGTCAGTGATGTCAACCACTTCGAGGAGGACCGCTGGGATACCCTTGACGCCGGAGGTGCAGGAATCTTCAACAGACTCAGCACAGGAAGCGTTCGCGACCGCTGACGAGGTGTACTCGCCTGCGTCGGAAGCAAGGACGGTGATCGAGAAGTCACGCTCAGCGCCCTTCGCGAGGGTACCGAAGTCCCAGACAACGCTGTTGCCCGAAACGCGGCCGCCTTCTGAAGCACGAACGAGGGAGGTGCCTGCTGGGATGGTTGCCGATGCGGTGGTGGTCGCAGCTTCGCCGCTACCAACATTCTCGAGGGTGTATCCGAAGGTCATGTTACGACCAAGGAACTGAGTTTCTGAACACTTCGAGGAGAGTGCGAGCTCTGGAGCAACGATGACGGTGCTGGTCGAGCCGGACTCTGCCGAGAGACCACCATCTGCAGTTGCGTTCGCAGTGTTGCGGAGATCGG
>WUAJ01000225.1 GCA_009827215.1 Phycisphaeraceae bacterium | reverse complement strand
AAGTGACCTCGAACGATCCGATCCTGATCGATGAGGCGCTCACACCCGATTCGTCGCGGTTCTGGCCCGCGGCTTCGTACGAACCAGGTCATGCGCAAACGAGCTTTGGTAAACAGTTCGTGCGTGAGTACCTCGAATCGCTTGTCCAAGCGGGCGAGTGGGACAAGACACCTCCGGGACCAACGCTCCCAGATGAAGTGATCCAGGGGACTCTTGATCGCTATCAGCAAGCATGCGCGATGCTGAGATCTTGAGTCAGTTCTTCTTCGCCCCCTCGACGCCTCGGTTGGTGCGAGCGTCGATCTTTGCTTGATACGCGATGCGGAACCGTTCCATACCCTCTGGTTCAGGGAACAGGATTTCGAACGGTTCGGATTCACCTTGCGCCACGAGCTCGTCGATCGTCGGCTTGAACTGCAATACCAGCGAGTCATACGCGTAGCGTTTGAGGTCATCTGGTGCGTAACCGAACAACAACTCCGCTTGCTCAGGATGGACAGTCATGATGATGTTCGTAAACAACTGTCCTGCAAGGAAAGTAAAGTCACGATCCATGAACTCCATACGAGCGGTGTTCGTCGAAGCGACAACCTCGTTGAACTGCTGATTGAAGAAGTACGCGTGCGCCTTGCGAGCGTAGTCCCACTGCCCGTTGAAGACATCCATGTTTCTGACCATCAAGCCGTTGTAGAACGCGCTCTGGAGCGATGCGTAGACCTCTGATACAGCAACCTGCGGTGATCCCATGGAATCGTATAGCTGTTTATCTGCAAACTCTTTGAGCGAAAGCGCCATCTCATCTGCAAAAGTCGGATCATTGACATTCACGCCTTCGAAGTTGCGGAGTTTATCAAACCAGAACTGCGCACTCACATTGTCTCCACGGCGGTAGAAGAAGCGGATAGCGTCTCGCAGGAAGTTCTCATATCCGACGGCGTACTGACGATACGGCTTGTGGTCCGCTTCGTAGATCCCCGATGCGTTCACAACCTCTTCGAGCATCGCGCCGTACGAAGGCACAAAGTAGACATTCGGGACCGCTTGGTAGTACGCAGCACGACCTTCATGCACATCGAGGTAGTTGAAGTACATATCTCCGTGGCGCCAGAGGTCCTGTACGGATTGCATGACCATACGGAACGCGTTGAGGAAGTCGAGCGATGTGCGATTGCGTGCCGTGACTTCCATGCGTCCGACATCGGTGCCGCGTGATCCCCAATAGAGCGCGTGTGCAGTTGGGAGTCGCCAATCGATGGGACCAAACTTGCGGATCTGCTGAACCATCCGGACTGGTTCCATGTTGTAACCATCGATGAGCACATTTTTACGCACGAAGTTCGCGAGGTCCTCCCACGCTTGCTCGTTGGAGTGCTCGCTACGCAGTTGACGCATCTGCATCGTCTTTGGACCCAGTTGTCCTTGCATAGTTACGAAGCGGCCTGCTCTTTGGAGCTCGCGATCCAGCTGGAATCGACGAAGGAACTCTTCTCCAGCGTCGGGGTCACTCCCGAGCCGGCCGACGATATTGAAACGGTCTTCAAACTTGCGAGCGATCTCGTCGGACTCTGAATTGAGCTCTGCGAGTTCTGAGCGTGTCTTCGGAGCGTCGACAATCAGTTGAGTCTGCTGAGCATACAGCTCGATCACCTGGTCTCGTCGGCGTTGGTCTGGCAGAATGACAGGTGCCGGGCCGAGGATATTCTGCCACTCATACGCGAACTGCCGTTTGTAGTACTGGTTCGCGTCGTCTGTGTACCCACCCACTTTGTGCAGGAGCATCCACGCCAGTTCCTTGTGGATGTGCATGTCGTTTGGATTGGCAACCAGACCTTCTTTGCGGAGCAGGTCAATCCCAGCGATCACCCATTCCCAGCGTTCTTCTGGGGTGTGGGTTGTCACAGAGATGTTGTAGGTCATGTTCCACGCGTGGAAGGTCCACACCTGTGGTAGTCGCGGCTGGAGCTGTGTGATCATCCGCGCCAGCTCGATGGACTCGTAGAATCGCCCTTCTTCTTTCGCGGCGGTCGCCTCAAGCCAGAGGATGTTGACAAAGATTCCGCGGAATGCACCCATCGCGATCCCGAGCGCGATCTGCGGTGGATCGCCGTCTTCGGCTCGATCGGTATATACGAGTTCGTGCCGTCCTTGCGAGGCGGCAATCTGTGTAGTCAGCACACCCGACCCGCCCATGCCGACAAGCATGACCAGAATCGCAATCAGACGCACTTTCATGTTGTGTGTCATGGTGATGCTCCTACTGACCCGAATAGATCGCGAGCTGACGCTTGCGGAAGATGTATACGCTCAAGAAGTAGAACACGCCGGTCGCGAGACTCAGGACGAGTACCCCAGAGGAGACCTGTCCCCACCCCAACAATCGTCCTTCGGCGATGCGCTGCGTTGGTTTGAGCTCGTGATAGATCGAGAAAAATCCCGAGATGGTGTCCGCGAAGTGGTAGATCAATGTCCTGAAGACCCCCACCACTGATTCGGTGTCCATCTGCCAAGCCGGGAGCGCGGACTGGACGAATCCTGCCGATTCACCGATCAGGAACACAGCGATCGACATCAGACACGCGACCGGGAATGAGGCGAACGATGCGGCCCATACGGAGATCATCGCGAGCAGCGCGAGCTTGATCCACAGTACGGTCATGATGCGTACGAAGTTCCCCGCGTATGAACCAACCTGATACGAGACTTCCAGTCCATCCGGCGGGATGGTCATCGTTCCTGGATTCGGACGCAGCGAGAACGAATCATTACGATCGAGCCCGAGCTCCCCGTTGTAGATCTGCATATTGAGCTCACCTTGATTGTTGATGAGCGCCGAGTCGATCGTGAATGTGTGTGAGAATCCGAGACCGGTCTGCTTGCGAGGGATGATTGTTCCTGACTCAAAGACAAAGGTCACCGCGTAGAAAATATCTGGACGGTTTCCCTCCGCGTTGATCTTGTATCGCAAAGTGAGCGGCTGGCCGAGTCGCTTCGCTTCCTCGAGTCCAGTGAATGAAAAGGTTGCGTATCCCTCATAACGCGGATCGATCGAGCGGTAATCGCTGACCGCTTCTTCGAAGATCTTCATCCTCATCCCGGCTTTCATGCTCGGAGTGGGGTTGAAGTCTGTCTGGAGTTGCCTCTCTTGAGCGATCTCCGCTTCGAGCGCCGCATCAAACTCCTCATCCATCGGATGGAAAGGGAGCACTGGATTGACAGATTTGCGAGCCGAGAGGACTTGCGTCTCAAGGATCATCCGATCCTCGGTCATCATGCGCCCCTCGCTCGCCTGGTACGGCGCCACCTCACCCAGTGCCTTTTGGGATCGCAGGTACTCAGTAAACTGGAAAGTCCCGAGTCCCGCAACGGCGAGGAGCATCCCAGAGAGAAGCGTGACGCCGAGCCATTTGCCGAGGATGTACTGCCAAGCCGCGACTGGTTTGGTCATGGTCTGCCAGATGACCTTCTCGCGCTGCTCATATGAAACGGTCGCGGCGCTGAAGAAGACCACCAAGAGCGCGATCAACCAGAACGACATCCCCGTGGACCACTGCAAGAACCCCTGCACCCGATAGCGCAACGGCTGATCCGCATCGAGCATGATCGGCATGATCGAGAGCATCAACGCGAGCAGCAGGATAAACACGAGCGAGATCTTCATCCGGATCGCTTCAGCGAGCACATTGCGTGCGATCGTGGTGATCGGGTGCGCGTTGCTGAGCGCCAGACGCAGTCCTCGCAGGAGCACTGTGAAGGTCAGCATGAGCAGCGTCACGCCGATGATCACGAAACCTAGCTCAGACCAGCCGGGGCCGCCGAGTGAATACAAGGGCCAGCCGATCAATGCGACGAGCGTGATGGTTCCGACATAGGTCAGTCCGAGCCCCAACCAGATGATGATGATCAAGAATCCCGTGATCAGCGAGACACTGATCACGCCGTTGATTGGTGATTGAGAGACATCGAGGATCGAGCGGAGTTGCTCATTACGCTGCGCTATTGGGTTGGGTAAGAGGT
>WUAJ01000224.1 GCA_009827215.1 Phycisphaeraceae bacterium | reverse complement strand
TGTTGAAGATTGGGAGTCCGGTGGGGTCGGTTTGTCCGCCTTTGCCTGGGGTGACGCCTGCGACCATTTTGGTGCCGTAGTTGGAGCATCCCTTGGTGTGGAGGGCGCCTGCGGAGCCTGTGATTCCTTGGGTGATGACTTTGGTGTCTGCGTTGACGAGGATGGCCATTGTGGTGCTCCGCTGGTGGATTGAGGTCTTGGAGATGCATGATAGCGTGGGGTTTGGGTGATGGAGTGTGTTGGAGCGGATATTGGTGGTCTATGATGCTCTCCTAACACATTGGGAGAACGAAACATGCGGGCGATTGTGACTGGTCAGGTTGGGATGGAGAAGAAGTCGTACCTCGATGGTGTGGCGCGGTTTGCGGGACAGCAGGGTGAATCGGTCCCGATTTACAATGTTGGGAACATGATGTACGCCGAGGCGCCTGATATCCGAGAGGGTCGGATTCTGGATCTGCCGATCTCGAGGTTGCACTCGCTTCGACGGGCGGCGTTCAAGGACATCATCGCGGAGTCGCGTGATGAGGAGACGATGGCGGTCAACACGCACGCGACCTTCCGCTGGCGGCATGGGCTGTTTAGCGCGTTTGACTTTGATCAGATTCTGAAGCTGCAACCCGACCTGTTTATCTGCTTGGTGGACAACATCGAGGTGGTGCACAAGAACCTGCACGAGGCGCACGACATTGATGCGACGCTCAAGGATTGCATGGTGTGGCGCGAAGAGGAGATCCTGGCGACGGAACTGATGAGTCAGGCGGTTCCTGGGAGCAAGTTCTATATTGTGTCGCGTGGTCGTCATGCTTCAACGGAGCGGACGATGTTCCGCTTGTTGTGTCGACCTGACATGAAGAAGGTGTATCCGAGCTTCCCGATGAGTCATGTGGTGGATATGCCTGAGGTGATGGCGGAGATTGACGCGTTTCGTGCGGAGCTCGCGGAGCACTTTATTACCTTTGATCCGGGTGATGTGGACGAGAAGCTGTTGCTGGATCGGGCGCTTGAAGCGGTCAAGGAGGGCAAGGATTTCTTTGATCACATGCCTCATCAGTTGGGTGGGATTCAGAAAGAGATGGAACCGATCCGGATGCGGACGCGTGAGGTGCTCGATATCGCGGGCGATATCGATGGGCAGATTTACATGCGTGACTTCAAGCTGATCGATCAGGCGGACATGATTGTGAGCTTTGTGCCTGAGCTGATTAGTGATGGGGGGAAGGTGATCCCGGGGCTGTCGAGTGGTGTTGAGCGCGAGCTTCAGCATGCTTGGGAGCATGCGAAAGAGGTGTATGTGGTTTGGAAGCCGAGCAAGCCGCCGAGTCCGTTTATTACGGAGACGGCGACGAAGGTATTTGCTTCGACTGAAGAGGCGCTGAAGTACTTTGAAGAACAAGGAATGTTCTCGACGCGGAACTTGTTTGGGCAGTAAAAAGAGGTTCGTTCATGCGAGTTGATCCTCAAGCCAAAGTGCTGCCGATTTACCAGCTTCTTGTTGGTTTCGTACGATTGATATCTTTTTTGCTGTTTGCATTCGGGTTTTCTATAGCGCTTGATGGTTTCATTGAATCAATTACTGATCATGGACTCGATTTTTTTGCTATTGTTCAATCATTTTCACAGACTTGGTTCTGGACTCAGATTGTTTCATTCATGATTGTTGCTGGGTTGGTTTGGGTCTCTGCTCGACCCATTGCTTTGGTGTGTACTCCAAAGATCAATCTTCGGCATTGCCAAGTATGTGGGTATAACCTCAAGGGGGATACTCAGAAACCTTGTTCTGAGTGTGGGCATGTGCCTCAGACTGAGCGGTGGCGTGCGGTTGAAGGAACTGATGAGGAATGAAACTGGATTTCTAATTCTCCCAATAAGCGGTTGCGGGGATGGTCCCGTGGTGGGATACTTGTCTCATGAGCGAAGCACACGAAAATGTTGGGCAGGGAGATGATGTTCGGCACGCGCCGGTTAATGAACGCGGGCGGGCGTTTGATCCTGATGTGACGGACGATGAGAAGTCGTTTGCGTTGTGGATGCATCTGGCGCTGCTGGCGCACTTGGTGTTGTCGTTGATCGCGATCATTATCCCGATTGTGATGTGGCAGGTGAAGAAAGATGAGTCGCCGTTTTTGGATGATCATGGTCGTGAGGCGGTGAACTTCCAGATTTCGCTGATTATCTGGTCGCTCGTGTTTGGTCTTGCATCGATCCCGATCGGGTTCTTGACATGCGGCGTGGGATTCGTGATCGCGTTTGTGCCTTATGTTGTTGGACTGATCGGGATGATCCAGGCATCGCAGGCGGCGAATCGTGGGGAGTTCTATCGCTATCCGATGACGATGCGGTTTGTGTAAACAAATCGGTTGAATGAATACAGAGGCGCTCCGTGTACACGAGGCGTTTTTTTTGTTGGTGTTGTTTAGTTGGTGCCGGCGAGTTTGCGGACGGTGGTGTCGAAGTTCTTCACGAGTGCGCTGATGACGGCGTAGACGATTCCGATGTAGATCCCGGCGCTGATGATCGCTCCCACAGCGAGTGCTATGCGTGCGGTGAAGAGACCGTCGGTTCCTGAGTCGACTGTTTCGGCAAGGCGCTGCGCGGGGACAACGAGCGCGTCGAGCAGAGACGCTGGGGAGAGCGACGCGAGCGCGGGTCCGATGACGGGCATGTCTGACGCGGAGGCCCAACCACACAGTCCCAGGATTCCTGAGACGACGGCGACGATCGCGACGGTTCCGATGACTGCGGCGAGGGTGCCTTTGGATTTGAGTGACCACTGGAGACCGATCATGACGCAGAAGGCCATGAACGGTATGAGGACGAGGGGGGCGAGGAGTCCGGCTTCTGGGAGTACGACTGGTGCGGTGATCGCGGTTCCTGAGACTGTCGAAGTCGGGATGTTCGCGAGGGTGTCTTGTCCGAGTCCTCCGACGAGTGCGTATAGGCCGGCGAGTCCGATGGTGAAGACGGGGACGGCGATGAGGGGGAGGAGATAGGAGACGAGTCCTCGGAGCTTTCCTGTGAGGTACATGCGCGGGGTGATGGGTGTGGTGAGGATGAGGTCGAGGGTGCCGTCTTCTCGTTCTCCGGCGACGGCCGTGGCGGCCATGTTGATCGCGATGAGCGCGATGACGAAGACTTCGGTGAAGACGACGGAGCGGATGATGAACTGGTAGTCGGAGGTATTGATGGATTGGGTGTGGTAGAGGATCGTGAGGAAGAGGCCAAGGACCAAACCTCCGATGACGAAGGACCATCGCGCAATGATGCGCCAGAAGGTCGCATTGCGTGCGGCGGCTTCACGCCATGCGATCGGGTTTGACCAGACGGTGCGTGGTGGGCGGTGTTCGACGGTCGCGCCTTTGCCGAGCATTCTTCGGTGGAGGGGGACGGCGGCTGTGGACTTGGTGATGTTCTTGAGTCCGCCGGTGCGGACGGTGAGAGTGGAGGCGAGGACTAGGAATCCTGAGAGCAGCAGCGATGCGTAGACCCATGCTCGTGCGGGGGACTCGAGCATGAGTGCTTTGAGTCCGGTGTAGGTTCCTGGGATCGCGGCGGGATAGGACGCTGGAGAAAGCAGTGCGCGAAGCGCGAGGAAGGGGTTGAACGCAGAGATGATGGTGACGCCTTGTCCAGAAGGTCCGGCACCCATTCCTCTTGATCGGAACCACGCGTCGAGCGCGAGGGTGATCGCGAGGTAGGTGATGACGGAGACATAGAAGGCGAACACGGCTCGCTGTCCGACGAGTCTTGACACAGAGAGCGCGATCGCGATGGATCCAACGAGGATCGCGGCGCCGGCGCTGACGATGTAGACGGCGAATATGGATCGTCCTGGGACTCCACCAAAGAACTGGGTGAGCGCGAAGAGCGGGAGCGATGCGAAGAGCAGCGCGAGGACGAAGAAGAGTCTTCCCAATAAGTTCCCGAGAACGATCTCGAGTTTGGACATCGGGGTGGTGAGGAGGATGTCCCATGTCTTGGGGCTCGCTTCGTGGGAGATGGCGCCGGCCATGAAAACGGGGGCGATGATGCAGATGAGCGCGACCTGGAGGTAGGCGATGCCGGCGAAGGCGGAGGCGCCTGCGGAGGCGAGCTCGCGGTAGG
>WUAJ01000223.1 GCA_009827215.1 Phycisphaeraceae bacterium | reverse complement strand
GGAGCCGTCACCGCACAATCCGCCGTAGACATCTCAGGCGAAAACCGCATGTTCATCCGCGACCGCCTCCTCGAAAACCAACCACTCTCTCACATCCTCTCACAACTCGAGCTCAATGATCCAGGACACTCCAACCGTCAGTACGGCATGATCAAAAACAACGGAGATGTCCTCACCTACTCAGGAATCGAAAACGCCGATTGGGCCGGAGGCACAACAGGACGCATCGAACAAGGACGACCCGGACCCAAAGACGACATCGTCTACACCGTCCAAGGCAACATCCTCTCAGGACCCAATGTCGTCGACGCCGCGATCTCCGCAATCCACGACACCGACTCCGACCTCCCCGGAAAACTCATGGCCGCCATGCTCGCCGCACGCGTCGCCGGAGGAGACGGCCGATGCTCATGCTCAAACGCCAACCCAACCGGATGCGGATCACCACCACCCGCACCATTCAAATCCGCCGATGTCGGATACATGATCGGCGCCCGCGCCGACGATACCGACTCCGTCCGCGCCTTCTACAACCTCCCCTCAAACTCCACCTCACTCACCCAACTCGACAACAACACTTTCGCGATCGCCGACATCGACGAGAACATACACCTCTACGACAACGCAACCAACACCAACAACGAAGTCGCGCACTTCGTCTTCAACCAAACCATCGAGACCACACTCCCAAGCATCAATAAAATCATTGCCGCCGATCTCGACAACAACGGCCTCAAAGACCTCATCGCAATCTCAGGAACACAAAACACCGCAATCTTCCTTCAAACAGAAGCAGACAACTTCGATCCCCCAATCATCGTCCCGTTCACCGATCCCATCGCCGACATCGAACCCATCAACATCCCGGACTTCCCAGGACAACAACTCGCCCTCACCTTCCCCACGCTCGGATCATTCACAATCCTCAACTACGACATGGGAACACTCGAGATCATCGAAGACTTCATCAGCGAAGGCGATAACCGAAACGCAACCGCACAAGACCTCAACAACGACAACATCCCAGACCTCACCATCATCAACCGATTCAGCGCCGAAATCCGCTACTTCCTGCTCGAAAGCGACGGCAATGTCGACTTCAACGCCTCAGTCAACAGCTCCGCAGATCCCGTCCAAACCCGTTTCGCAGACATCAATAACGATAACCTCCTCGACATCATCGTCGCCACCGCCTCCACCAGATCCCTCGATGTGTTCATCAACACGGGAACCCCAACCAACCCAACCTTCGCTCCGCGTATCTCCTCCCCCCTCTCCTTCGGCGCCATCGACTTCCAGATCACCGACCTCAACGCCGACAACATCCAAGACGCCATCGTCCTGCTCGAGTCCGGCGCCAACCTCCGCTACTACCTCGGAGACAACGCAGGCAACTTCACCGAAACCAACCGCACCCGCATCGGAGGCACCCCAACCGACGCGCTCCTCTTTGACCTCAACAGTGATGGCGACATGGACCTCATCACCAACGCCGCCGACCAACTCCTCATCTACGACAACCTCAACAACGCAACCGTCCAGCGCCAAACCGGATTCGTGCGAGGCGACAAGTTCATGTTCATCAACATCCCCAACCAAGGATCCGCCGCCGAAGACGCCGTCGATCAGATGATCCCCAAGTTCCAAGAGTTCCGCGACTCACTCACCGATGTCCCCGACGCTGTGCAGACCACCGTCACCCAGCCCTCGCGCATCCTCATCGACGACGCCGGACCAACCCCCAAGCTCCGTGTCCATATCAAAGATTACGAGCAACAAACACTCGAACTCTCCGCAACCTTCAACCTCGAGTTCAACCCCAAGCACCTCACCCCAGGACTCCCCGAGTTCGTCGCGCCAGGAATCTACGACATCCCACTCTCGGCGCTCTCAGAGAACGGCGCCAAAGCCGGGAACCACGCCCTAACCATCCGCGTGACCGCAAACGAACGCACCGTGACCCTGATGCCGTCGCTCACAATCTCGACGACAACCAACCTCGCCGACTTCAACGCCGACGACACCCTCAACTTTATCGACATCTCGATCTTCATCAGCGCCCTGTCGAGCCAGAACCCCATCGCCGACCTCAACGACGATGGGTTCTACAACATCGAAGACCTCAACATCTTCCTCAGCGCCTACAAAGCCGCGCCGTAAAATCCCGACGCGGCTGTCAAAAAAAATTCACGCTGACAACAGATCTCTATGTCTCGTCAAGACGCTCAGGTCGCCTTGCGCAACAACGAGATCACCACAAGCACCACAATCGCCCCGATCGTCGCCGTGCCGATCGATCCAAGCACCCCACCCCAAGTGATGCCCAGCAGATCAAACAAGAACCCACCCGCAAACGCGCCCACAACACCCGCGATCAAATTCCCAAAAAGTCCAAAACCACGCCCCTTCAGTACCAGCCCCGCCAGCCAGCCCGCAACCAAGCCAATCAACAAAAAGTAAACAATGTTCATCGCTGAACCTCCGTTTAGAGTCAAACGCGAGAGTGAAGTACCCGCCCTCAGTATACACAAACCCCAAAAACACCACACCCCTCACCCACTTTCACATTTCTGAACACAAACCACCCACCCGAACCCCTATCGTTCCCCATCACGCTCGCAAAGGAACACCCATGAAGACATTCATCAAAATCGCCGCCGTCCTGATCATCCTCGTCGTCATCGCCTTCGTCGCGCTCTTCGCCTTCGGGATGTCACAACTCGACAATATCGTCAAAGCCGCCATCGAACGCGGAGGCACTTACGCCACACAAACCACCACCACCGTCGACAATGTCGATCTCGGAGTCTTCGAAGGCACCTTCGCCATGAACGGCCTCCGCATCGACAACCCAAAGGGATTCGACACCGAACACTTCCTCCTCCTCAACGCCACCTCCGTACAAATCAACCCCGAATCCATCGCACAAGACACCATCACCATCCCGGAAGTCACCTTCCAGGGAATCGATGTCATCCTCGACAAAGGCAACGACCCCTCCAACTACAACACCATCCTCAACTCACTCAAACGATTCGAGTCCAACGACACCAAAGCCGCACCAGAAAACTCCGGCGGTAAGAAAGTCGCCATCGACTCACTCACCCTCCAAGACATCGACATCCGCGTCGCCAACATGCCCGGAGTCTCCCTCCTCACAGGTGATGTCGCCATCAACATCCCCTCCATCGAACTCAAAGACATCGGCAAAGACAAACCAATGACCGCCGCCGAGATCACCAACCTCGTCATCAAAACAGTCCTCACCGCCGCCGTCGAAGCCGGAGGAGGAATCCTCCCAACCGACATCCTCGGAGAACTCGGAAACGGACTCTCCGGACTCACCTCACTCGGAGACATGGGCATCACCGCAATCGGTAGCGCAGGCGAAATCGTCGGCGACCAAATCGGAAATGTCCTCGAAGGCGCAGGACAAGCCGTCGAAGGACTCACCGACGGCGCCGCAGAAGCCATCGACGATCTCACCAAAGACCTCCCCGAAGATGTCGGCGACGGCCTCAAGGATGTCACCGATGACCTCACCGAAAAAGCAGACGACGCCGTGAACGAAGCCAAAGAAGAAATCGAGAAAGGCATCGGAAACCTCTTTGGAAACAAAAAGAAAGAAGACGACTAATCCTCATACCTCGCATCTCATCAGCGCCCCGATCACATCGGGGCGTTTTTTTATTCTCGAACAACCCACCCGCTCCGCACACCCCCATCAATCCCAATCTCCACCCAAGCGCCCCCACGCTCCGCGCTCGCGTACCACGCCCGCCCAATCTTCCAATCATCCCAGCGCCCATCCACCCGCTCAGGTCCCGTCGATTGCAGCACCACACGCGGATTTACCCGCTCAACAAACGCCCGCAGCCCCGAAGCCGAACCACTCACCGACCCATGATGCGGAAGCTCCATCGCAACCACATCTTCAAGATCCTCATCACCAATACCCGCAACCCCCCGCGCACCGATATCCCCCGTCATCAACACCGCGCGCTACCCAACACTCGTTCGAACATCGACCCCCACCACCAGCGACGTGTCGTTTGAGGTCATCCCCTCTCCCCGCCCGCCCCCCCCAACACACGAC
>WUAJ01000222.1 GCA_009827215.1 Phycisphaeraceae bacterium | reverse complement strand
CGCTCGGCACATTCTTCAACTTCCTCGTCATCGCGCTCGGATTCGGGTTCATCGTGTTTGTCCACGAGCTGGGGCACTTCATCGCAGCCAAATGGGCCGGCATCCGTGTCCTCGCGTTCTCGATCGGATTCGGACAGGTCGCGTGCTCTTACCGCAAAGGGATGGGATTCAGGGCAGGCTCATCGGAACCTGAGTACATGAAGCTTGTTCGAGAAAACGACGGCGATCACACCAAGCTCGACATCTCCCCAACCGAGTATCGCCTCTCTTGGCTCCCGCTTGGTGGGTATGTCAAGATGCTTGGTCAGGAAGATCTCAATCCTGTCGCCGTGTCCTCGGCTCCCGATTCATACCAGAACTGTCCGATCCCCAAAAGACTCGTGGTCATCAGCGCGGGAGTGATTGTCAATGTCATCACCGCCGCGTTGCTGTTCATCCTTGTGTTTTCTGTCGGATTGCGGATCATGCCTCCGACGATCGGTCAGGTGCTTCCATCGAGTCCCGCGGCTCTCGCGACTCCTGTAGACGATCAATACACGATCGGTCTCCAACCGGGAGATCGCGTGCTGTCAATCAACAACAAAGAGATCGTCGCGTTCAGAGACATTGCTACTGAAGCCGCGATGTCGAAAGCGTCAAAGCCAGCTTCGATTATGATCCAGCGTGAGGGGATTGATCAACCGATCGAGTACCTCGCGGACCTCAAGCCGGGAGCAGATTTGGGGCTGCTCGATCTCGGCGTGACGCCCTTGCGATCATCGACACTAGGAGAAACTGGTGATCCAGAGCTCTGGAGCAGAATATCAGACGAGTTTTCAATCGATGGAGTTCCTGAGGGGGCGACTATAACGCACATCGGTGGACAATCCGTTTCTACTTTCCATGAGATCGAGGGGTTTTTGTCTAAGGCGTCTTCTCAAGAGTCGATGCGCGTCGATTTTCTTTCGAAACAAGGTGCTGGACATTTTGAGATCCGTCCTGAGCTGGCATACATGACAAATGAGATCGAGGTTGATGATGGTTTGATTCTTGATCTTGAGCATGTGTTTGGATTGACAGGTCTGATGCAAGTCGATCCAGATGCCAAGTTGTCGAGTATCAAGCAAGGGTTAATGCCTGGTGACATCTTTATCGAAATTGGTGCGTTGGACTATCCAACAATTCCAGAAGGTATCAAGGAGATAAGGAAATATTCTGGGAAGCCATTGAATATCCGTGTTCTTCGTGGTTTTGGGGACTCTAATCAATTCAAACTTATTGATCTGTTGGTTCAAGTGAATGACAATGGTCGTATAGGGTTTATTCAAAAACCTACGCTTGGTCACTCAACAATAATTGCTCAGGTAGATGGTCCATTTGGTGTCATCCCGCCTGGATCCGTCATCAAGTCTGTTGATAATGTGGCAATTTCAAAGATTAACGAAATCCCACTGATCGTTGTTCAATCAACAAATCGTACCGCAGATGGCGTGACTGTTGAAGTGACATACTCGTCGTTTGATCCCGCTGATATGAAAGAGAAAATTGCTACTGTTCATTTATCTAATGAACAAGTAAAAGAACTTTCTTTGCTTTCATATCAGTGGCCAGGTGGAAATGAGTTTCGGTACGCATTCAACCCTGTTCAGCATATCGACAAAGCAGGCTCTCCAGTTGCTGCCGTGAAGAGAGGGATCCACGAGTCGCGCCGAGTAATGCTCCAGACCTACCTCACCTTCTTGCGTCTGACACAAGGCACCGTCAAGGTCGAGCACCTCAAAGGTCCTGTCGGGATCGCGCACATAGGGACGCTCATCGCGGACGAGGGATTCATCAAGGTGTTGTTCTTCATGGCGCTGATCTCGATCAATCTTGCCGTGATCAACTTCCGCCCGCTCCCGATCGTGGACGGCGGACAGTTCTTGTTTCTGATCTATGAATGGATCCGAGGCAAACCGATCCCGATCCCGGTCCAGAACGCCGTGACGATGGCGGGGCTCCTGCTCATCGGATCGATGTTCCTGCTCGTGACGTTCAACGACATCAAATCACTGATCGGGTTCTGATCCATGCCCGCTTGGCTCGGACTGCTCCAGCTTCTTTCGATCGGCGCTCTGGGCGCTTGGATTATTGCGGTGCTGTACACCGCGTGGTCGCTGCTGCATTCGCCTCGCCGGACATACGCGTGGGCAATCCATCGAGGAGTCGCCGGAGATCCATCCGAGCTCGATGAGCCGCTCGCGTTCGAGACGCTGACAGTTCAATCCAGCGGCAGAACACTCCACGCATGGAAGATCCAAGCGCACAATCCAGACGCGCCAAGACTCGTCCTCGTCCACGGCTGGGGTTCGTCCTCCATCGGTGCGCTCAAACGAATCCCGCACCTGGCGCATCACGCGAGCGAGATCATCACCATCGATCTCCCAGGACACGGCGAGTCCACGGGCACCTCGCAGATGGGCGCCACCGAACACACGGACCTCGATGCGCTCCTCTCATCACTCGACGACTCCAAACCCACCATCGTCTACGGCTGGTCGATGGGCGCCGGGATCGCACTCCGATTCGCACGCGACTACAAAGACCAGCACGACATCCGAGCGGTCATCGCTGAATCGCCGTACATCTGCGCCGAGACGCCGGCACGCAATGTGATCAATCTGCGTGGTCTGCCGACAAGGCTCAACCTCAAACCCGCGATCATGCTGATGGGTATGCTCAAAGGTGTCGGACCAAAGTGGAACGGATTCGCACGCGATCAGATCGCCAGCGGTCTCCAGGTACCACTCATGCTCATTCACGGCAACGAAGATCCCGTCTGTCCAATCTATGATGCGCAACAGATTCAAAGCAACGCTTCTGATGCGGTGCTGATTGAAATCCCAGGCGCCGGTCACAACAACATCTGGACAGTCTCAGAGTTCTCACAGATCGCGGCGGATGAGATTCAGTCGTTCATCGACTCGAACGCTACGAACTCGATGCAAAGTCCATCGCACGCTCCGCGATGATGTCTGACGCGTCGTAGAGTGGCAGTGGGGAGGTCTGTGAGGAGATCATGAGCGGCGCTTCGCTGCATCCAAGGATCAATCCCTCACAGCCTTTCTCGACCATCCGATCGACGACATCCATGACCTTGGCGCGTGAGTCATCGCAGATCGCGCCGTAGATGAGTTCGTCAAAGATGATTGTGTCGAGTATCTCAGCATCCTCATCGCTAGGACGCACGAGTTTGATGCCCTTCATCCCCAGATCGGTCTGATAGACGGATCCGGAGGTGACATACTTTGTGCCGATCACGCCGATGACCTTGCGTTCATCGCGTGCGATTCGATCCGCGACCGCATCGGTCATTTTAATCCAAGGGATTGGGGAACTCACATCCGCGAGCTGCACAGCGTGTTGGACCGCGTTGTCGGGAGTAAAGCAGAACTCGGCGCCGATCTCAGCGAGTTTTTGGGCGGACTCACGAAGCATCTGTCCGACGAGTCTCCAGTTGTCGCTTCGGACCGCTTGGATATAGAGCGCAAGCGGGATGTTGTAGATCGATACGACAGGATGCTGATCAGCCGGGAGTTTGACCGAGGCGTGTCGGAACAACTGCCGATAGCAACTCGCCGCCCCTTCGGGGCTCACCGCAACGATGCCGATGTGCTTGGTCAAGATCAAGTCCTTTCAATCCACGAGCACACACAGTGGGATGCGCCCCATCGAACGGACCGGGACACTACATCATCCCAGAAATACCGCTCACTGTCAATCCTACACTTCCATCCATGACACCCAACACGGACAATTCAACCAACGCCTTCCAAATCCTCGGCATTGAGCCAAGTTTTTCGATCTCGCACGATCAGATCCAGCGTGCATACTTCGAGCGACTCGGAGCGAACCACCCCGATCTGGGGCAATCGGACCAAGCCGATCCGCTCGATCCCGCAACGCTCAACAATGCACGAGATACGCTGCTCAACGACGAGTCCCGCGCCAACCTGATGCTTCAGATTGTCGATGGTCCATCGTCAAAGGACACGACACTCCCTGATGGATTCCTGATGGAGATGATGCAACTCCGCTCGCAG
>WUAJ01000221.1 GCA_009827215.1 Phycisphaeraceae bacterium | reverse complement strand
ACTCAATGGGCGCACCGGTCGTCTGTACAAGTCGCTTGTAGAGGAGCAAGGCATCGCGGCTACCGCGCGAGCCGGCAACCGCTCTCAGCACTTCGATGGTTCATTCTCCTTTTCCGCGACTCCAAAGGGTGACGCATCTCTCGAGGATCTGGAACTTGCTTGGCTCGAACAGATCGATCTGCTCAAAACCGAGCCGGTGTCCGACAGAGAGTTACAGAAAATCAAGAACCAGTCCGCCGCTGACACATTCCGCGAACTCCAGGACAACTCATCGTTGTTCTTCCAACTCGCGATTACAGAAGCGTACGGCGGGTATGAATACCTCAATACCTACCCGCGTGCGATTCAGGAAGTGACCGCTGAGGACATCATGCGTGTTGCAAATCAGTACTTCAAGAATGACGCACGAGCAACCGCCCTCTACACACGGAAGGACGGTGAAGCAAAGCTCATCACAATCGATGATGTCAAGGCGTCGCTTCCTGAAGAAATGGTCGGGATGATCATGCCAAACCTGGAAGCGCAGCTCGCTGAGCTCGACGGCATGAATGCAGAACAACTCAGACAGGGCATGGCAGAGATCGAATCGCAAGCCGAGATGATTCCGCCACAGATGAAGAAACTCATGGACTACATCCAACAAGAAATGCAGATCCGCTTAGACGCGATCGAGAGCAACGGAGCTGGAAGCTCGGAAGGCGGTGAAGGATGAAGAAGGCAGTTCAATCATGTTTGATCGCGACGGTGGTGGCGGCAGGGTCTACTTCCTACGCTGCTGATATCCCATCACATCCATCAGAACTCCAGTTCAGGGAACTCCAGTTCACGCCTCCCGAAGCTCAGGACTTCAGGTATGAACTCACCAACGGAGTGCCCGTGTTCATCGCTGAATCCAATGAGTTCCCACTCGTGACCATCAGCATGAGTTTCAAAGGCGGAGAGTACCTTGTCCCAGCTGACAAGGCCGGATTGGCGGGGTTAACCGGCGGGATGATCCGATCCGGTGGGTCTTCAACAATGGATCCAGAAGCACTCGACGAGGAGTTTGATTTCCTTGCTGCAAATGTGTCCACCTCGATCGGTGATCGCAACTCACGTGCAAGCATCAACTGCTTGACAAGCAATCTGGATTCCGCATTCGACCTGTTCATGGACATGCTCAGGAATCCTCGATTCGATGAGTCTCGCTTTGCGATCCGCAGAGACCAGATCCTCGAATCGTTCGAATCTCGGAATGATGCCGGAGTGCAGATCGCGATCCGTGAACTCGGTTTCCTAATGTGGGGCGAGGATCACTTCGAGGGGCGTCAGCCCACTCGTCAATCCATCGAGTCAATCACAATCGATGATATGAAGGCATTGCATGAACAGATTTTCCACCCCGGCAATCTCATGATTGCGGTCACGGGCGATGTCGAACCCAATGAGATCCTTGCGTTCCTCGAGAACAAGCTGAGTGACTGGGAAGTCGGTCAGATCTCACCAGATATCCCAAAGCCGACGAAGACATACGAGCCAGGCGTGTACTACTACGAGAAGGATCAGACTCAGGTCCAGGTGCTTATTGGGCATCGCGGTATCGAACGCGATGATCCCAACGCGATTGATGTAGAAGTGATGAATCAGATCCTCGGAGGCTCCGGATTCACCAGCCGTATCACCAACACCGTTCGTACTCAGGAAGGTCTTGCATACACCGCTGGATCAACCTTCTCGAATCGTGTCGAGTATCCTGGTATGTTCTTGTCGTACTTCTTCACGAAGACACCCACCACGGCACTCGCTACACGATTGGTGTTTGACGAGATAGGGAAGATCCAAACCGAGGAAGCGACGACAGAAGAGATCGAGATCATCCAGAACTCACTCATTGAGACATTCCCTCGAAACTTTGAGTCGAAATCTGCGATGATGAACCTCTTCATCAGCGATGAACGGACAGGGCGACCAGCGGATTACTGGAAGAACTACCGCGATCGAGTTCGTTCAGTCACGGCTTCGGATGTTCAAGAAGCCGCGTTGAACTATCTCAATCCAGAACAAGCCGTGATCATGGTGGTTGGACCGGTTGACGAGATCAAAGCCGGGAACGAGGATTCGGAAGCGGATAAAGATCGTATCGCAACAATGGCAGAGTTCTTCAACGGCGAATCCACCATTCTCCCTCAGCGCGATCCAGAATCACTGAAACCAGTTGAATCTGAGTGAAATTCTGAACCATAGTACAATCTGATCTGGTATATTTATGGACCCAGCCGTGCTTTCGGCTGGGTCCTTTTTGATAACCCCATGCGGAACACAGACTTGGAGGATCAGCTGTGAACACTCGGACAATGTTGGTAGGCTTGCTTGCAGGACTTGCAAGCGGTGTAGCTTCTGGAAATGCAGAGGAATCAACTCCAGGACTCATTCAGTACCCATCGCTGTCACCAGATGGACGCACGATCGTGTTCTCAGCAGCAGGGGACCTCTGGTCAGTCGATCGTGATGGGGGTGTTGCAAATCGCCTCACGGCTCATCCAGCAATCGAGGGGCGATCATTCTTTGATGCACAAGGCGATCGGATCGCGTTCGAATCCAACAGAGGCGGCGTCGCCAATGTCTATATCGCAGATATAACTGGGAACGGCTCAGATCTTGTGATGAGCAATATAGATCGGGTCAGCACCTCCGATCGGACTCAATGGCTTGGAGGGTTCAGTCCAGATGGGAACTCTATATACTTCTCCGCCTATTTGTACCCAGAGATTTATCGCCAACCCAGAATGTACGAGGCGTCGCTTGATGGCGGACCGATCCAGGACCTGACCGGAGCATTTGGTCGTGCGCCGACGCCGAGTCTGAACGATGACTCTATTTTCTTCATGCGAGGATACTACTACCCCCACAGAGTCGCGTACCGCGGGTCGGGGAATCTCGACCTCTGGAACTACTCTCCGAGCACGGGTGAGTTTGAACAAGTGACTGGCTTCGATGGCAACGATTTGGATCCGTGCCCACTCCCAGATGGTTCGCTTCTGTACCTTTCATCGGAAGGTGGACAGTACAATGTCTTCAGAATGGATTCCGGGAAGTTTGATCCCAAAGGACGACGTCCGGGTAAGAAGCTGACCAACTTTGAACCAAGCGAGGATCAGCACACCATCATGGCGGGTGTTCGTGATCTCAGCGTGTCCAGAGATGGATCAGTCGCTGCTTTCGTCGTTGAAAACACGATGTACACGCTCGATCTGAACGACAGGAACGCGGAACCAGTCCCAGTCCATGTTCTCATGGGATCGGATTCTGATCAGGACGAGACTAAGCTAATCGATGCATCACGCAATGTCAGCGAAGCCGCGGTACATCCATCCGGAGATGCTGTGGTTGTAGTTGCTCGCAATGAGTTGTTCGTCCGCTCAACCAAGGACGAGCATCTGAGCAGACGAATCACGGATACACCAGTCCGAGAGAGAGACATCGTCTGGTCACCCGACGGCGAGGTGCTGTACTTCACGGCTGACGACGACTCACTGGGTTCTATCTATGCGGTGCGTGTCTCTTTGAGCACTGAAGACCTGAAACCTGAGGAACCAGAGGATTCCGATGAGAGCGACGCTGAAGTAGCAGAGGGAGAAGGCACAGAAAGTAAGCCTGCTGCAGAGTCGGAAGAGTTAGAACCAGCTGAAGAGACCACGAACAGCGAATCTGATGAAGAGGCTGAGGAACCCGAAGCAGAGCAGATTGACCACGGCGCCCGATGGGCTGGCGCGTTGCGATTTGAGATCATTCCAGTTGTTCAGAATGCGGAACTGGCTTATGGAGCAACCCCATCTCCCGACGGTAAGAAACTGATCTACAAGCAATCTCGCGGCGATGTGATGCTCATGGATCTGGAAACAGGTGTTGCCCGGGTCTTGTTTGAATCGTGGTCAGATCCCGAGGTACATTGGGCTGCAGATTCCGTGCATGTGGTCTATTCAGACACCGATCTGAACTTCAACTCTGACATCTTTGTGCTTGACACACGATTAAAAGATGATAGTTCTGCACACGAGCCGGTGAACCTTACCAAACATCCCGATATCGATCACTCCGCGCAACTCTCCGCTGATGGGAAAGTCCTCACCTTCCTCTCAGATCGAGCAGGGAACAACTGGG
>WUAJ01000023.1 GCA_009827215.1 Phycisphaeraceae bacterium | reverse complement strand
CAAGGACCTACCGGCGGATCGACAGTCGCACACGACATCAATGATCTCGGACAAGTCGTGGGCCAATCCAACTCTGGACTCTCGATCAGCACCACCGTTTGGGACGCGAACGGCGTAGGGATGAACCTTGGTGCCGCTTCGGGATACGACACATCCTTCGGATACGCGATCAACAACATGGGACAAGTTGTTGGTTACTCCGAAGTCACTTCCACAGGGATGCGCACCGCGACCCTCTGGGATAACGGGCGGATCACAGATCTTGGCGCAGACCTCGGAGCCGTCGGCGACTCTGTCGCTCGCGATATCAACAACCTTGGACAGATTGTTGGGAGCGCGAGTTTCTTCGGCGGATTCGGAGAAGGTTTCTTGTGGGACAGCGCCGGAGGACGAGCAGTTGGCACCCTCGGGATGGGGGGCTCAAACCTTGGCATCAATAACATTGGTGTCATGGTCGGACACTCGTTCTTCTTCGGAGATCCTGACACCGCATCCATCGCGATTCCAGACGATCGCGGAGGGTACTTCACGGGTGATCTCGGCCCAGCGGGCTTCAACTTCTCGATCGCCACTGCGATCAATGACAACGGCATGAGCGTTGGCCACACCAACTTTGGGACTGACGGCGCTTGGCAAGCCGCGATCTTTACGACTGACCTCATGGGACCGCCAACACCTCCGACACTGCTCGGATCTCTCGACGGGCTGAACACTTCGGAAGCAAATGATGTCAACGACAATGGCATGATCGTTGGATACTCATGGGACGGCACGCACTCAGGAATCGATTCGCGCGCCTGGGCATGGGTCGAAGGCACCATGTACGATCTCAACAACCTGCTTGATGAAAGCTCAATGTTCTCACTGCTGATTGAAGCTACCGGCGTTAATAACAACGGCGACATCGTTGGATACGGCTTGCTCCATGACGGCATCACTTCTGCGTTTGTCATCGAGGGATTCGTCCCAGCACCAAGCGCTCTCGGTCTACTCGCGATGGGCGGCGTGCTAAGCACACGACGCAAGCGTTCGACCACATGATTTAACCGTTCAAGTACTCACCACCATTTCAATCACAAAGGACACCCAATGAACAAGGGAACACTTATCGTTCACACACTCATCCCAACGCTCATCGCGAGCCCAACTCTCGCCGGGTTCGCGGACTTCGAATCAGCACGAGAAGGCTTCGCGGGCGAAACATTCGTCGATGGAGGGATCACTTTTTCTCGCTTGAACGATGTCTCTGGGATCAATCCAGACGGCGCGATGTTTGAGCCGGGAGAATATGGGCGTCAGTTCATCGTCGAGAATGCAACACTTGCGATCAACGACTTCCCAGGGGTCCTCGGCGGGACCAACGCGCTTTCTTTCGGGAACTCATTCATCGCGGGCGACAATCTCTCGATTAACATCCTCTCCTCATTCCACATGAGCACTGGACAGGTCGAGAACTTTGCATCCCTCGATCTGCTGATGTTCGAGAACGGACCTTGGGGTGGCAACACGATCTCGCTCGATGCGCTGCTTGATGGCCAAGTCGTTGCAAGCGATTCGTTCGTGATCTCTGATCTTGGAGGAAGAGACAATCTCGTAGGCATGGCGCTGTCTATCGACGGCGTGAGCTTTGATTCGCTCCAACTCTCAGCACGCATGCCCGATGGAACATTCACCGCGTTCGCGGGACTGGTGGACAATGTCACCATCACACCGACTCCGGGCGCGACCAGCTTGCTCGCGATGGGAACTGTGATTGGACTCCGCCGGAGACGATGAGCTCTCTTCGATGCCGTTGCGATACACAACGCACCGCGATTGGATCACTTGCTCTCGCCCGTGTTTTTCTTGGAACGAGGGCGGAGCGTGATTCTCGCGGCTCCGAATCCGGCGAGCGCGAAGATCACATAGACCAATGCCGCGGGCGCGGACGCTTTCCAGAACAGGATCTGAATCATTACCGACTCCATGTTCTGAAGGATCAAAATCAAGAAAACAATAGCTGTCAGTGCACACAGGATAAACTTGGGACGAGCATAAAATGGCGTTGTACTCCGAGTGGAATCGGCTTCTGTCTGGCTCATGACTTATCTCCAGATTGAATAGCATCTGATATCAACCGCCCAACTGACCACATTGGAAGTAATCCACCAACGACTCCGAATACGAAACTGAGCATCTGGAACGCTAATCCAAAGTATCGTCGAAAGACTGGTCTTTGTTCATCGTGAAATACAGGAAGGGAGTAGCTTCCATATTCACCATTGAATTGGTTGATCAGATCTTGAACGCCTAATCCGCTTACGAGGTTGATCCCAACCACTGTGCATATGGCCGCCAGAATTAACGAGAGAGCTCCGAATAGGGATAGAACGGCGGGTGTCGTCTTGGTTAGTTTTATAACCATCCATTTGATAGGACCGAACGAATCAGAAACAGATTCAGATGGTACTTGATTCATGACGCACTCACAGTTCGCTGCTCGATCCTCTTTTCTGAAACCGTTTGCACGACGCGGTCAACATACACGCCGGACAGGTGGATCTCATCTGCATCAATCGCGCCGGTCTCGACGATCTCGTCAACTTCCACGATGGTGATTCTGGCGCCGGTCGCCATTTCAGGATTGAAGTTTCGTGCCGTTGCGTGAAAGACAAGATTTCCAAAGTGATCCGCTTTCGCGGCTTTGACGAGAGCAAGGTCACCAAACAGACCGGTCTCCATAACAAACTCTCGTTCTTGTCCGCCGTTGGGAGTTGCAAAGACGCGTGTTTCTTTACCTTCTGCGACTTGTGTGCCGACTCCGGTTGCGGTGTAAAACGCTGGTATACCAGCACCACCGGCACGCACTCGTTCAGCGAGTGTGCCTTGCGGATTGAACTCAACTTCGAGTTCGTTGGATAAAAACTGTCGTGCAAACTCTTCGTTCTCACCAACATACGAGGAGATCATTTTCTTGATCTGCTTTGTAGCGAGCAACAAACCCAGTCCCCAATCGTCCACACCGGCGTTGTTGGACACACATGTGAGTTCTTTCACACCCGTGTCACGAAGCGCCATGATGAGCTGTTCTGGAATGCCACATAAACCGAAACCACCAACCATGCACATCATCCCGTCAAACAGGACGCCTCGTTCTTTCAGGTTTTGGAAACATGACGATGGTGTTGCGTATACTTTGGACCCCATTGGAATCTCCGATTGGTGTTTTTTCCCAGTACATAGACTGTCGAATCTCTGTATAGTCTATGCGACTCGGCGAGCCGTTTGCCGAGCACTGATCTGTTTGGGTGGGGCAAGATTGTGACGGTCTTGAGTTCAATGAGGGACATGCTCGTGAACAACGAGTCACTATCAGTACCGAACGACGGCTCATCCGAGCACGCCGAGGAGTTGACTCCAGGTTCGTCATTTCAACTGGATGATGAGTTTGCGCACTTGATTGTTCAGAGTCTCATCAAAGGATTTCACGCTACATCGATCCTCGCGACAACCCCTGATGGGACAATTCTTTTTGCGAACAAGATTGTCGCAAATGCTTTCCCTGGACATGACACAGAATCCCTCGTGGGGAAAAACCTCTTGGAGCTTGCTCCAAAGGAATGGGCCGAGGAACGCATCCGGATCATGCAGCTCGCGATCGAGCGTGGACACCCGATCATTGTGCTCGAGATTCTCGCTGGTACACGACTGAGTTCCACGATGAATCCGATCAAAATCCATCGAAACGGGAAAGATGAATGGCTCATGTTTACCACTGTTGAGCATGTCACGCCCGCGAAGCTTCGATGGCTCAGGAACCGAAAGAGTCCCGACGAGCTGATCGACGCGCAGGTGATTGATCTGGGACAACTTGCCGTACTCACTCCTCGTGAACTCGAAGTCATCGCACTCATGGGACAGGGTCTGAGGCAAAAGCAGATCGCTGAGCGCCTCCATCGCTCAGTCTCTACAATCGATCGACATAGAGAACGAATCGGAGTGAAGCTCGGAATCACAGACCGCATCGAACTCGTGGGAATGGCACGAGAGGCAGCTCTAGAAATCGAGGATGCTTCAAAGAAGCAGGTTAGTTTTGGCTTGCCCCGATTCAAAAGCAAACTCAGCGAATCGAACTAAATCCAGCTCAAACTCAATCAAATCTGTTATACTTCGGTCATTCATTACCTGAGGCCATAATTGATGACCATTGAACAAAACCAATCGAATTCCGAGACAAGTAGTATTCATCCATCCTTTCGGATGCTCCCGCCGCTCACTCCCGACCGACTGTTTCTGGAACTACTGACTGGGATGTACGCCGTCTCGATCATGGTCTGGGATAGCGATGACCGCATTATCTGCTGCAATGATGTCGCCGCACGCGGTTTCCAGTGTGATTCAATCGACGGTGTCATTGGAAAGACCCTTTACGACTTTGCGCCTGAGAACTGGGCGCGTGAACGCTACAAAGCCGCGAAACTCGCAATCGAATCTGGTAAGCGGATTACATTCCTCGAAATTCTTGGTGGATTCCGACTGCGCACACTTATGCGCCCAATCACACTGATACACGAGGACTCGACTAAGGAGTTCGCGCTGATCACTGTTGAGCAAATCACATCTAAGGAATACGAGTTTGCATCATCTGAACGCAATAACGAGATGGTGATTCATGCAAGCATCAATGACTTGGGTAAGCTTGATGTACTCACCAATCGAGAGCTTGAAGTTCTTGCTTTTATGGGCCAGGGACTTCGCGCCAAAGATATCGCGAAACAACTGAGCCGATCGGTCTCAACGGTTGATAATCATCGCGACAACATCGGAGACAAGCTCGATATCCACGATCGTGGTGAACTCATCGCGCTCGCAAAGCTCGCGGCACTTCAAGTTGATGACGCGAGTCGTCAGCGTGTACAGTTCTCGAAGTACATTCCCAAGTGTGACAATAACAGATGATCAGTGCTTCGGATGCTTTGCCGAGCGTCCTGAAACAAACAAGGACGCTTGATCTGGTCCCGCGGTAGGTCGAGAAGAGAGGTCATCCAGTTCTCTCTGAATGTCCTCGAGCGTAGAGAGTTGAAGGTGCTCAGTCGCAAAGCGGATATACGCGATCTTGTCTACGCCTCTCAGCTTGCTCATCACACGCTCGCCGATGATCTGGGTCGGAACCTCGCGCTCGTATTCCGCGTGGAGCTCGTCCTCGACTTCGCCGGCGAGTTGTTGCTTGATGTCTTCTGAGATCGGGCGCTTGCCGCATGCGTTGGCGACGCCTCGCATGATGTTCTCGCTGCTGAAGGGCACGCGCGATCCGTCCCGCTTGACGACCATCAGTCGGCCTGTCGGCTCGACGCGCTCATAGGTCGTGAAGCGCCGATCGCATTTGAGGCAATGCCGACGGCGACGGATGACCGCTCCGGACTCGGTCGAACGCGAATCGATCACCTTGTCCTCGTTGTGGTTACAGAATGGGCAGATCATCCAAAAACGCCTCCGATACACGGATCATACCAAGTATGGTAGCCCGATGCTCAGAGACGCTGAATCTCTACGAGATCCTGTGCTTATTCCAGGACATCAAAGAGCTGAGCGTACTGGGAGCTCAGGAGCGCGTTGCGTAGGTAGGTATACCGTTCCTGCGCCTCGTCGAGTTCCAAGTTCAGCTCATCGAGCACCGAGTGCTGACTCACCAGATCAATCTCTTGGGAGGCTTGCAGTTCTTTATCCGGCGCTTGGCTTCGGAAGACATTGCGAGCGGACTGGATTTTGTTCTCGACCACACGGACCTTCTGCTTGATGACCAGCAAGTCCTTGCGTGCTGCGTCCAGCTCGTGCTGGAGCTGATCAACCGCGATCTGGAACTCAGCCTCCCTCTGCTCAGCGCGTTGCTTCATGCGCTGCTCTTCCGCTTTCCATTCGACGCTCTGCTGTTCTCGACGCTGCTGAATGATGGCGTCGAGCTCCGCCGCGAGCTTCCCGAGTTCAGCATGAATCTCTGGTGGCGCCGCAACGATGATTGCTTGATCAACAACACGGATCGATGCATAGGACAGATCGTGCTTGACCTTGAGCAGCTCCTCCAGTGATTCAGCGTAGTTTTGCCGCTCTGTGGTACCACCGATCCATGAGGGTGTCGCATAGATTATATTGACAATCTGTGACCGTCTAAACTCATCAAATGATTGAACTAGAATATTCTGATCTGTGACTATTAGTTTATATGCATTAGATTCTTCTGCAAAGACAGTCTTGAACCCATCGATGGCCTGAACAAAACTGTAGTTTCCGAGCATTGAACTGAAACAATTATCAAGCGAAACACCCAGTTCGCCTCTTCTTGCATCGACACTAAACTCAATGGTTCGATTAAACTCATCAGCAATTTCTCTAAGGATTTCCCTTAGATTTGCATTCTCTATATCAAACGAATGTTTTGGTTCATCGCGCTGGAACTCATCCGCAATCGCAGAACTTGAAATCCCCGCCATTCCGGCGCTGGCGACCATGGTGTTATTGCTACCGTTTGTGTTGTTGCTCTCTGTGGTCAGGGAGTAGCCCCCGATCGACATGCCGGCGATTGCCGTGATGATGAGTGCGGTATTCATGATCCGTCTCCTTGGTGTGGTGCGTTGGTGGGCGCTGGTTATGAGTTGTGCGAGCTCAGCCGTCTCCCCGAGCTCGCCCACGGCGACTCGCACGGCTTCGGGTTCGCTCATCCCGGTGATCAACAGGTCGTCTACGCGAGAACGGAGGTGATCCTCGATCTCGTCACGCACCTGCGAGCGTTGTGGTTCTGAGAGCGGCAGCATCGAGGTCAGCACATCGAGCCAGCCTGTGATCGAGTCCTTGCTCGAGGGCGTGACCGATCGCTTGCGCGACGCTCTGCTCTTGAAATGATCCGCGTTGAGTTTCATCCCGCGAATCCAGTCTGTGGATCTTGCTCTCCCATCGATCCATGAACGAAACCATCCAGGATCGATTGGAGCTGACGATGAAGCTCGATGCGTTTGGTCAAATGACGCTGTCCCTTGTCGCTCAGCGTGTACCACTTGCGACGGCGTCCGTTGGACTCGGGATCAGATCCCGATGCTTTCACTTCTTCCCAGCTTGTGGTGACCAAGCCGTTCTTCTCGAGCTTGGTGAGCAGCGGATACATCCCCGAAGCCGTGAGCTTGAAGTGCCCGTCTGAACGAGCGGCGATGTCTTTGGAGATCGCGTATCCATAGGAAGGCCCCGCCGCGAGCACGGAGAGGACAACGAGTTCTGAGTGGTCTTGCTTGAGTTTGAGCATGTGGTATTCCTCGACATGTAGTACGCGTTTGTATATATCGAGTTTCGATATATCATAATAATTTGTCACAATTCGTACTCACTGCGCTGAAACGGGGTTGATTTGGTGCTTGATGATTCATATTCTCATTTAGGAAAATGAGAAATTAAATGTTCACACTCCCCACCATCGCTCATGCACTCTCCGATACGACGCGTCTACGGCTGCTGATCGCGTGTCTGGACAAAGAACGCTGCGTCTGTCAGCTCGTCGAGCTCATCGATCTGTCCAACGCGTCGATCTCCAAGCACCTGTCCACGCTCAAAGCCGCTGGACTCCTTGAGTCCCGCCGCGAAGGACGCTGGGTGCATTACCGAGCCAATCCCAATCCGGATTCGATCATCGCTGACGCGTACGCGCTCGTCCGCTCGCACGCGATGGAAGACGACCAGATCCAAGCTGATCAGATCAAACTCACAGAGATCGACTGCATCGATCCAACCGAGCTCGCAAAGAAACAACGGACAGCCTCGTGCTGCACCACAAACGACTGCTGCTGAGCAGTTCATGGAGGACCGTACACATGAAGACCAACGAAGAAATCCGTCAGAAGATCCGCACCGACTACGCCGGGATCGCGACCTCCAGCACGGTCACACGCGACCAACTCACAGGTGAAGTCGAATCCAGCGGGAGCTGCTGCTGTGCTGGCGCGTGTGGTGTGACTGAATCGATTGATGCCGCGGACCTAGCGCAGCAGATCGGGTACACCAAGGAAGAACTCGAAGCACTCCCAGCGGACGCGAACATGGGGCTCTCCTGCGGCAACCCCACCATCATCGCGAACCTGAAAGAGGGCGAAACCATCCTCGATCTCGGATCGGGAGGCGGATTCGACATATTCCTCGCAGGTCCAAAGGTCGGCAAAACCGGCCGAGCGATCGGGGTGGACATGACCCCTCAGATGATCGACAAAGCACGAGCGAACATCAGTCACTACCTGAACACCACTGGACTGGACAATGTTGAGTTCCGTCTCGGAGAGATCGAGCACCTTCCAGTCCAGGACAGCTCGGTTGATGTCATCATCTCCAACTGCGTGCTCAACCTCTCGATGGACAAGCAGCAGGTCTGGAACGAGATCGCTCGTGTGCTCAAGCCGGGGGGTCGCGTCGCGGTGTCGGACATCGCGCTGCTCAAGCTGCTGCCGGAAGCGGTCAAGGAGATCGTGGAATCGTGGGCCGGATGCGTCGCTGGAGCGATTCCAGTCGAGACGATGCGTGAGCAGATGACCAACGCGGGATTGTCAGAGATCCAGCTGACCCCCAAGCCGGAGTATGTCAAAGCACTGACCGATGCGAACGATCCGCTCTATACGAAGGTCTCGGCGCTGCTCCCTGAGGGACAAGCCGCGGCGGATGTGATCACGAGTCTGGATATCCAAGCGAAGAAACCCTGCGGCTGCGGGCCGGGATGCTGCTAAGTAATCCTGCTGAAATACGCACATTTGACCGCCTACGATCACTAACCATGTCCAAGACCACCACCACGACCGGAACCACCACGACCCCGCTCTAAGGCTGGCTGGATATTGTTGAAAAACACACACCACGCCCAGCCAACGCTGGGCGTTTTTCATAGGATCAACCAATCACCATTCAGGTTACATAAGCGAGCACACCCAATGCCCAACATCACCCTCCCGGACGGCTCTGTCAAATCATTCGACCACGCGGTCTCCGCGTACGACGTCGCGATGACCATCGGCGAGCGCCTCGCCAAAGCATGCGTCGGCGCGATCATCGACGAGCAGCTCTGCGACCTCTCCACCACCATCGAACACGACTGCTCGCTCGCGCTCGTCACGGAGAAGAACCGCGACAAGTCCGACGACCCCAACGCGCTCAACATGCTCCGACACTCGACGGCTCACGTCATGGCGGAAGCGATCCAACGCGTCGTCCCAGACGCGATGCTCGTCTACGGCCCGCCGCTGGAGAACAGCTTCTACTACGACATCAAGTTCCCGGACGATCGTCCGCTCAAGGAGGGTGACTTTGAAGCGATCGAAGCGGAGATGGGCAAGATCATCAAGGAAGACCGCCCCTTCACCCGCTACGACATGTCGGTCAACGACGGGCTCGAGAAACTCAAATCCGAAGGTTCGAAATACAAACTCGACAACGCGGAGCAAGCGATCAAAGCGGGCGCGGATTCGCTCTCGTTCTACGCGACCGGAGAGCCTGGCAAGGACTGGGAGGACCTGTGCCGAGGCCCACACATCCCATCAACCGGACGCATCGGTGGATATAAGATCATGTCCCTCGCGTCCGCGTACTGGCACGGCGACGAGAACTCCGACTCGCTCACCCGCGTTTACGGCACCTCCTTCTTTAGCAAGAAAGACCTCAACGCACACCTCGAGCGTCTCGAAGAAGCAAAGAAACGCGACCACCGCGTGCTTGGGAAGAAGCTCCGCTTGTTCCACATCGACGAGACCGTCGGTCAGGGGCTGATCCTCTGGACCCCCAACGGCTCCGTCGTCCGCAAGGAACTCCAGAACTTCATCGCCGCGGAACTGACGAAGCAGGGATACCACGAAGTCTTCACGCCCCATATCGGGAAGCTCGATCTCTACAGAACATCGGGACACTTCCCGTACTACGCGGACTCGCAGTTCCCTCCGTTGGTTGAACGGGACCATCTCGTCGAGCTCTCCAACGAGGGATGCAGCTGCGCGCAGCTTTCCAACAACATGAGCAACGGCGAGATCGAGGGTTTCATGCTCAAGCCGATGAACTGCCCGCATCACATAAAGGTCTTTGATTCCGCTCCCCACTCGTACAAGGACCTCCCTGTGCGTCTCGCGGAGTTCGGGACCGTGTATCGCTGGGAACAGTCCGGCGAACTCAACGGCATGACCCGCGTCCGTGGATTCACACAAGACGACGCGCACCTGTTCTGCACTCCTGAACAGGTCAGCGACGAGGTGCAAGGATGCCTGTCACTCGTCAAGATCATCTTCGATGTGCTGGGGATGGACGACTACCGAGTCCGCGTTGGTCTGCGTGATCCGGACTCAGACAAGTACACCGGAGATCCATCGAACTGGGACAAAGCAGAGCAAGCGTGCCGAGAGGCGGCGCAGACCCTCGGCGTGCCGTTCACTGAAGAACCCGGAGAAGCGGCGTTCTATGGACCCAAGATCGACTTCGTCGTCAAGGATGTCATCGGACGCGAGTGGCAGCTCGGGACGGTCCAGGTGGACTACAACCTCCCTGAACGATTCAACCTCAGCTATGTCGGCGCGGACAACGAGAAGCATCGTCCTGTGATGATCCACCGCGCCCCGTTCGGTTCGATGGAACGATTCATCGGCGTGCTCATTGAGCACTTCGCGGGCGCGTTCCCTGTCTGGCTCGCTCCGGAACAGGTCCGCGTGCTCCCGATCTCTGAGAAGAGCAACGATTACGCATCGGAAGTGCTCGAACTGCTCAAAGCGCAGGGCATCCGCGCCACTTGCGACACCGCGGATCAGCGCGTCCAAGGCAAGATTAAGAACGGCTCAGAGATGAAGATCCCGTACCTCATCGTGGTCGGACCGCGCGATGCGGAGAACCGTGCCGTGTCGGTGCGTGCGTTCGGGACCGAGAAAGACCTCGGCTCGATGCCGCTCGATGAGTTCGTTGAAGCTGTCAAGAACGAGTACGACACCAAGGGCAAATCGAGCGTGAAGGATTACTTCACCGCCGTCACCGCTTGATCGCGTGCAGGTTTAGTCGCTCAGGTGCTCACGGAACCACCGCATGAGATCTGTGTTTGTGTACGCGTCGTCCCATGAGTTGTGGTTCACGCCCGCGAGTTCGGTGTAGCGTGTATCTGCGTCGAGCTCTTTGAGTGCTTCGTGCAAGGACCGCGACTCGCTGACAGGGACGACGTTGTCCTCGTCGCCGTGGAACAGCCAGGTCGGGATCGCGCTCAGCGCCCTAGCGGCTTTGACGACCGAAGGGTCGCTCGCGCTGGCGCCGACTTCTTCGAGTCGCTGTTGTTCTTCAGATATCCGCCGATCCGTGTAGCCACACACCGGAGCCGCGGCTTGGAACAGTTCAGCATGCTTCGAACCGATGATGATCGTGCCGTGCCCACCCTGACTCAGACCAGTGATCGCGAGTCGATCGGGATCATACAACCCCTGTTCCGCGGCTTCATCGAGCATCTTGAGCAGCGCTGCTTCGTAATCCTCCCACTCCGTATTGAAGATCGGCTTCTGAGGCACGATCAGCACGAAGGGCCAATCCTCCTGATGCTCCATCGCGTGCTTGGGGAGACCGACGGTGAGCTGTTTCTCACCGTCGGTGCCGCACTCGCCGTAGCCGTGCAGGAAGAGGATCGCCGCCCCGCCCCTTTCCGCGGCTTCGTTGATCACGACCTTGCACGCGTACTCCTGATCGTTGACCGTCATCGAGAGATCAACCACCTCCGCGACCAACTCGTACGGACTGGATTCATCTGACATCGGGGGAGCTCCAAAGAACGATCCGAACGCGAGGACGACGCTAAACAAGTGTGTGATCATGACCAACATGGTATACCATGCCGCAGCATGACCGCTCAGAACCCCCAGAGCAGCACTCGGATCGCGATGTGGTCCGGCCCTCGCAACATTTCCACGGCGATGATGCGCTCATGGGGCGCTCGTGCGGACTGCGTCGTCAGCGACGAGCCGCTCTACGCGCACTACCTCAGCACACTCGATGAATCCAAACGCGCCGAGCATCCGGTCTATCAGCAAGTCATCGAATCGCAAGACACCGATCCATCAAAACTCGCCGCGGCGCTCACAGGACCAATCCCCAGCTCCAAACCGATCTGGTACCAGAAGCACATGGCGCATCATCTGACCGATTCCTGTGGCTTGGATTGGCTCGCGTCACTCACCAACTGCATCCTCATCCGCGAACCAGCCGCGATGATTACGAGTTTCATCAAGGTCATCGACAACCCAACCCCGGAAGACCTCGGACTTCCGCAGCTGCTGCGGATCTTTGAGTGGATTCGATTGCACACAAACACACTGCCGGTCGTGCTGGATTCAAAGGATGTCCTCACCGATCCTGCAAAGACTCTAAACACCCTCTGCAATCACATCGGTGTCCCATTCGATTGCTCGATGCTCGCGTGGGAGCCCGGACCTCGTCCAGAAGACGGCGTGTGGGCGCCCCACTGGTACGCAAGTGTCTATCAATCCACCGGATTCTCGCCGTATGTCCCCAAGGATGAACCAGTCCCCGATCGACTCAGGGGAGTCCTCGAAGATTGCCAAGCGATCTACGATCAACTCGCACAACACAAGCTCTAGAGAACACACATGCTCCAGAAGTTCAACGTCAAAAACAAAGACCTCCTCATCAACATCAACGGCGAGCTCATCCACCGCGACCACGCCGGGATCTCACCCTTCGACTCACTCGTCCAAGGAGGCGACGGCGTGTGGGAAGGACTCCGCGTCTACAGCGGGAAGATCTTCAAACTCGACGAACACCTCCAGCGATTGCAGCGTAGCGCCAAAGCGCTCGCGTTCACGCAGATCCCGACGCGCGACGAGCTGGTTGAGCAGATCAAGAAAACCCTCGCCGCCAACAACATGACCGACGGCGTGCACATCCGCATTACCCTCTCGCGCGGGACCAAGATCACCTCGGGGATGGACCCAAGACTCAACCAGTCGGGACCAACGCTGATCGTCCTCGCCGAGCACAAACCTCCCGTGTATCGCGACGCCGAGGGATCGAGAGGGTTGACGCTCTCGACCAGCAGCATCCGCCGCTTCTCATCCGACACGATGGACCCCAACATCCATCACAACAACCTCATCCAATCGATCATGGCTAAGGTCGAAGCCAACGCATCGGGCGCCGACGACGCGCTCATGCTCGATCAGCGTGGATTCCTCGCCGAAGCCAACGCGACTCATGTGTTCATCGTCGCCCCCTACCCAGCGCATGCTGGAGATCCGACTCCTGTGGTGCAGACCTCAACCACCGCCGCGTGTCCGGAGGGGATCACGCGCCAGACAATCATCGACATCTGCAACGAACACAGCATCCCTTGCATCGAGCGCGACATCTCGCTCACGCATGTCTACAACGCCGACGAGTGCTTCACCACAGGCACCATGGGCGAACTCGCATGGGTCGGCACCATCGACGGGCGAACCATCGGCACCGGCTCAATGGGACCGATGACCAAAAAACTCAGCGAGCTGTTCATCGAGAAGACCAAGCACGAAGGTGTTCAGGTCTGTTAAGAACCATTCGCGGTGTAGCGAGCGATCATCTCGACCGCTTCTTCTGGGTCATCCGTCCACTGCACAAGGTCCATATCCGCTGGATCGATTGTCGCGTGTGAGATCAGTGCTTCGTTGACGAAGTCACGCATGTGTTCCCAAAAGTCACGGCCCATCACGATGATCGGGAAACGCTCGATCTTCTTGGTCTGGATCAGCACGAGTGTTTCGAAGATCTCGTCCATCGTCCCGAACCCTCCAGGCATGACGATGAATGCTTTGGAATACTTCACGAGCATGACCTTGCGGACGAAGAAGTAGTTGAAGTCTACGAAGCGGTCGAGGTACGGATTGGGGAACTGCTCCATCGGGAGTTCGATATTGCATCCCAGAGACAAGCCGCCTTCATCACGCGCTCCGCGATTCGCGGCTTCCATGATGCCGGGCCCCCCACCCGTCATCACGCCATATCCAGCACGCGCCAGCGCCGCGCCGGTAGCACGCGCCAGCTTGTAGTACTCGTGATCCTCTTCAAAGCGTGCGGAACCAAAGACCGTCACGCATGGTCCAATGAAGTGCATCTTACGGAATCCACGGATGAACTCCGCAAAGACCTTCATCGCCGTCCAGAGTTCCTGACGGCGAAGACGCGGCCCCTTGAGCAGATCGTGCTCTCCTCCCTTTGGAGGACGCTTCCCCCAAGGGATATCCAAGCTTCGATGTTCTCTGTCTTGCTTACCCATAAAGAGACAGCGTAGCCGATCCATCGCTTAAGGGCAATTTCACGCGAACAATACCGCATGAGCATCCAAACCTCTGAATGGACCATCAAGAACAATCGCGGTCTCGATATCCTCGGGAACACTGATCACCCTGCTGGGAAACCCAAAGCGAGCGTGCTCTTACTCCATGGCTTCAAAGGATACAAAGACTACGGCTTTCTCCCGGTGCTTGCTCACGCACTCGCTGATAACGACATACTTGTCCATCGGTTCAACTTCTCTTGCTCCGGGATGACCAATCAGATATCAACCTTTGAGCGCCCTGATCTCTTCGCGCAAGACACTTGGAATCGACAGGTCGAGGATGTGCACTGCATCATCGATGCGATCCATACCGGCGCGATCGATGGGTCTGGCTTGCCTCTCTTTCTTGCGGGACACTCAAGAGGCGGCGCCACAACTTTGCTCACAGCAGGTCGCGATGAGACCTTGCATCTTGCGGGACTCATCACGATCAATGCTGTGGATCGATGCAATGGACTGAGTGAGGAGCAACAGCATACTCTGCTTCAATCCGGCTCGATGACCACACCAAGCGCCCGCACTGGACAAGACCTTCCTATCAACGCCGCTTGGCTCCAAGAACAAATCGATGATCCAGCGTCGCACGATGTTCTTTCATTGTGCACAACTATTCGACTCCCATCACTAGTTTTGCACGGCACAGAAGATCCAGGCGTGCCATTCGCTGCCGGTGAACGAATCGCATCCGCACTCAATACACAGGTGACTCCGATCCAAGGAGCGGATCATGTGCTCAATACGGCCAATCCTGCGCCACAGGACGGGCAAATATCACCCCAACTGAGGGATGTCATCGAGTTGATCACTAAGTTTGTGGACACGAACCACACCCAAACGCCGATTTGACTTTTATGAGGCGTATGTCCACAATTCCCGGTATGAGTCGGACACGATTCTCACAACTCGGTTTCAGCGTTGCGTGTGTGCTTGCCACGGCGCCATCAACCGCTTGGGCGTACTACGGCCCGCGCGTGATGCTTCATCCTGAAGGTGAGTACGCGAGTGTGATCGCAAACAGATCGCAACTCAAGTCGGAACGCATCACCATCAACACCAAACGATTGACAGATCTTCGCGCTCAAGGCGCTGATATTGAACTCGTCCAACCCAACTCAAAGAACAACGATTTCCGGATGACGCTCGACGGCACAATCCGTGACATTGATGATGAAGGTATCAAGGACCTGTTTTACTCGACCACTTCGATTAAGTCTGAAAGCACAGATCTCCGCTTCTCAGTAGATCGCAATACCACCTTCAATGATGGTGACATTTCAGGGAGTTCAGGTTCGCTTCCAGGATCCGACAACTCTGTTGCGTCACTCACACAACGCGAAGGCGAATACAACTTCTACGAGATGGAACTGGAATGGAAAGCCGCTTCGACAGGGGCGCTCGATTTTTCGTTGACTTCAGGTGTCACTGCGATTGAAGCGAATGTTTCGAAGAGCGTGCAAAGCGGTGGAAGCACCGACATCCTCGATGCAACCCATAAGGTCATCGCTGTGCCGACCATCGGATCTTCTGTTCGATGGAATATTTCACGCGATTGGTCACTCAGCGGCGAAGCAACTACCCAATCGCTCAATATGGGTTCTTCGTTGGTCGGATTCCACGCTAAGTCTGACTGGCGGATCTCTGATCGCGTTGGACTGAGTGCTGGATACCAGATCATCCGTTCCGAGTTCGACCTCGGAGCCGTGACGACCGATCTGAACCAAGAGGGTCTCTTCGCGAGACTCCAGATCCGCTTCTAAACCTGATCAATTGCCGCTGAGCAGGGATTCGAGGATATCGAGGCCCTTCTCCAATCGCTCGCGTGCAGTCGCGAAGCTGATGCGGAAGTGCGTGTCCCGCTCAGAGAACGCGCCGCCGGGGATCACGAGCAGCTCGCGCTCGATGCACTTCTCCGCGAACTGTGTCCCGCTGAGTCCGAGGGATTCCGGGACCTCGATAAACGCGTAGAACGCGCCGCCGGGAATCGCGACCTTGGTGTGCTTGGAGAGTCGCTCGATGACCATGTCCCGGCGCGATTCATACTCCGCGACATGGGCGCTCATATCCGTTTCAAAGCTCGCGACCACTCCCGCTTGCAGCGGAGCGGGAGCACACACATAGGTGTACTGCTGGAGCTTGGACATCTGATCGACTATCGCCGATGGTCCCGCGACATATCCGAGGCGCCAACCGGTGCAGCCGTAGGTCTTACCGAATCCGCGGATGAGCAGCGTGTCCTCGTGAGCCCCGTCCTCACGCGCCGGAGACGGACAACGCTTCATGGACGCATCACCCTTCGCGACATCACCAAGCGATTCGCTAAAGACAAACTCGTCGTAGATCTCATCTGAGATCAGCAGCACGCCTTTGGACTTGCACAGCGCCCGCAGCTTCGCGCCCTCTTCCTTGCTGATCACCACGCCCGACGGATTCGAAGGGGTATTGAGCAGCACAAACTTCGTCCGCTCATTCATCAACGGCTCCACACGCTCCGCAGTCAATCGGAAATCAGGATACGTATCACACGGAACAGCCTTCGCGCCACAAAGCGTCGCGAGGTGCGGATAGCACACGAAGTACGGATCAGGGATGATGCACTCGTCTCCAGGGTTGAGCAGCGCCATAAACGCGAGCGTGAGCGCCCCGCTGGTCCCTGAGGTCACAAACGCGGTTGGTTGCCCCGCTGCTCCCTGACCAGTCACGGCGCAGTCCCATCCCAGATCGAGTTTGAGCCACTCGATGACGCGCGCCAGCAGCTTGGGATCGCCTTGCGTGAGTGTGTATCCGTTCTGGTGATTCGCGACCGCGTCGATCGCGGCACTGCGGATCGGTTCAGGGACCGGGAAATCGGGTTGACCGATCGAAAGGTTGATCGGGTCCTTGAGCGTGGACGCGAGGTTGAAGATTCGACGGATTCCGGATGCATCGATCGCGCCCGCACGATCCGCAATGAGCTGCTCAATCATGTCAACCTCTTTTCGTTGAGTTGTCTGAATGGAGAGACGAACCCCACCCGCTTGTGCTGATTACTCGCGGACTTTGGTCTTTGGAAGACCGAGCGCACCGTCTTTGTTGGTGTGCTTCTTTTCGTCCTTGAGCGCCGCGACACGCTCGGTGCGGGTCATCACAGTGCGCTTGGTGGTCAGGTTGCCTTCGGTCTTCAGTGAGGAGTGGATACTCATGGCGTGCTCCGTTTGTCTTCTCAAATGCTCGGGACTCGCCCGCTTAGTTGTACTTCACCCACTGCGTCTTGGACTCTCCAAAGTCCGATCCGCCGCGGCGTTCCCGCTGCCAACGCTCTCCGAGATTCGCGATCGCTCGCTTGTGCTCGTTGCGTTGTGACTCCATTGCGCCGAACTGAGATCCGCCAGGGACCGCAAGCCCAATGGAGTACAGGGTATAGCGGGAGGGATTATTGCCTGCTCGAACGCTCGAGTCGACCACTGGGACCCCGATGATTGAGATCCCGTTCTCGTTCATAAACAGCACCGCGTCAGCCGCCTGTTCGGTAGGGAGCGTCGCGAGCTGCAGATAGTTGTTCCCTGAAACGCGTGGATCCGCTTCGGTATACCCCTGAGCGGTCATCACGGCTTGAGCCGGACGAGCGGGGACTCTGGGAGGTTCCCCGACATCAGAATCATCGACAACAGATCCACTCGATCCCTGATTCACTACCTCATTTGGAGGGAGCACCAACGGCTTGTCGGAAATCAGGGTCTCCATCTCGCGTTTGCCGTCAGAAACACCGGTCTTGTACGCGAATGCCCACACCAGCACCATGACCACCGCCGCCAATGCGATCAGGAGGTACACGCGAGACATGCTCAATACAACCCCTCCCTCGCCTTGGGTGGGTTCTTCCGGCATTGTAGCGGCGGATCGTTCAGCACGCGAGACCCCAGCGGATCGCTGAGCTACACGCTCCTCCGCACGCTCACTCTGCGGCGTTGGAGTGCTACTGGACTGTTCTTGCTGCTCAGGTTGCTGATGCTCAGAGTCACGCCGATCATCAGGATCAGGCTGATCCTTATTGAGTAGTTCGAATAATGGGGGTCCGGGCCGGCGATCGGTCATAACTCAGAATCATAGCCGGCTCAAGATACTCGCATCCAAACCCACATTCTGGACGATGATCACTCCCCAACCCGCTCCGTGAGCCGCTATACTCACACCGATATGAGCATCCCAGACGACCAGATCAAAGACATCACCCCCAAGCCGATGACCTCGATGGAGGCCGTCTATCTCCCTGCGATTTTCGGGGGATTCGGGACCACGCTCCGTCACTTCTTCACCTCCTTCGGACAGGGACGCACCAGCTACACGATGCAGTACCCTGAAGAACGCCGTGAGGACCTCCCCGTCGAAAAAGGCGGGATCGAGCCGAGCAACTTCCGAGGGGTGCACCGCCTCAACAAAGACGCCGCGGGACGCGTGAAATGCGTTGCGTGCATGATGTGCCCCACTATTTGTCCAGCGAACTGCATCCACATCGAAGCCGCGGAATCCCCTTGGGATGATCGCGAGAAATACCCCGCGAAATTCGAGATCGACGAGCTCCGCTGCATCTTCTGCGGCATGTGCGAAGAAGCATGCCCCGTTGACGCGATCGAACTGACCCCTCTCTATGATGTGGTCGGGAAGAGCCGACAGGAAATGATTTACGACAAGACCAAACTCCTCTCTATCTACGACCTCACGATCGATCAGAAGCCGCTCTGATTCACTCCCGCGTTCATTCAGAAAAAATTCGCTCAGTCTTCGAGTTCTGTCTGTAACGATGGTTCTTTTTATACCATCGGTCTTTCTGATGCATGCAGCAGGGCACTCACATTCAACCTTCATTCAGAGGTGAATTTCAACATCATTATCGGACGCTCTTGATCGTCCAATATCTCAAAATCATAGGAATTCTGCCCAG
>WUAJ01000220.1 GCA_009827215.1 Phycisphaeraceae bacterium | reverse complement strand
CGGAGGTCGCGGAGCTGTGCAACCACGCGGCGTCGATCCGCATCGTCGATCTCTCGGAGGTCTGGGATGGTCTCCAGCAAGGCGCGGACCTCGCGGATGTGCTTGAGCATGAAGCGGGTGATGTGTCGGCTCTGCGGCGCAAGCTTGATGCGTTGATCGAGCGGACACTGCCTGAACCACTGGGAAACAGCGAGAGAACAGCGACGAGTCATCTGAGTGTCCATCAGCCGATCCCTGTAGAGTTGTTCCCAGAGCCTGTTCGTTCGTACATCGTGCAAGGCGCTGAGGCGATCGGGTGTGATCCCTCGTACATCGCGCTCCCGGTGCTGTCGATGCTCGCAGGCGCGATCGGGAACACGCACGAGGTGCAGGCAAAGCCGGGATGGGTGGAACCTTGTGTAATCTGGTCGTGCGTTGTTGGGAAGTCTGGGACATGCAAGAGCCCCGCGATTGGTCATGCGTTCGCGCCGTTAGAGAAGATCCAAACCCAGTTGTTTGCGACCTATCAGCAGGATCTCGACTGTTTCAAAGCAGAACAGAACTCACAGACGTTTGGTTCAGTACCGCGTCCACAGCGTTGCATGATCAATGACGCGACCATTGAAGCAACGCTCCAGTGCATCCAAGAGAACCCGCACGGATTAGTCATGCTCCGAGATGAACTCGCGGGATGGTTCGACTTTGATCGATACAGCAGCGGAAAAAAAGTCGGTTCTTCTGCGGGATGGATCGAGCTGTTTCACGCGAAGCATGTGAGCGTGGACCGCCGGACCTCCGAGCCCATCGTGGTTCCTCGCGCATCGCTGAGCATCGCGGGAGGGATCCAGCCCGGCATCCTCGCGCGCGTGATGGATCGCAAGAACCTGGAGAGCGGTCTCGTGGCGCGGTTCTTGTTCGCGAGTCCAGACAGCCCCTCCAAGGGCTGGAGCGACGCTGAGGTGAACCCCAGATCCATCGAGAGGATGAGCACGCTCGTCCTGAAGCTTTATCACCACACGATGTGCACAAGCCCTCCATTTGCGAGCACCGAGCAGCCGATGCCCCATCGCATCGGACTGGATGCGGACGCGCGAGCGGCGTTCGGTCGATTCGTGACCACGCACAACCAAGCGATGCAGTCCGAGTCGGACCATGTCGCCGCCGCGTGGTCAAAGCTGGAGTGTTATGTGGTGCGGATCGCTTTGGTCTTCCACCTCGTGCGAGAGGCGGCAGGGGATATATCGATCAAAGACCCAGAGCAGATCAGCGCGGACACGCTGCTCGCTGCGATCCAGCTCGTCGAGTGGTTCAAGAACGAAACCAAACGCCTCTACACGCTCGTTGAGATGAATGACAGCGAGCTAGAGACCCTCCGCGTCATCAACTGGATCGACAAGCAAGGGGGAGCGGTCACCCCGCGTGAGTTCTACAGGGGCCTCTCAAAGTACAACAGCTCCAGTGCCGCCAAACAGAAACTTGATGAGCTAGTAGCAGTGGGGATTGGGTTCTACAGAGGCCGAAAGCCGACCGGGAGATCTCAAGAGTTTGTGTTGCACGCTCAATACCAGTCACAGCCAAAGACCACTGACACTGACACTTCCGCTACTGAAGCAGCAAAGAAAGCCCATATTGACAGTGGCGCGAGTGGGCGCTATCCGGTACAGTCTACAAGGAAGGATCAATAACCATGGCCTCGATTTCACGCGACAAAAACGGAACCAAACGCATCCTGTTCATGGACCAGTACAGCAAACGCCGCACGATCCGGCTTGGGAAGACTAACCAGAAAACCGCCGAGTCATTCCTGATGCGTGTAGAGAGATTGATCGATGCTCAACGCACGGCAACAGGAATCGATTCACAAACCATGCTCTGGCTCAACGAGCTCCCTGATGCGATGTACGCAAAGCTGACAAGAGTCGGTTTGGTTGCTAGCCGACAAGCGTCAAAGGACCAAACCCTGGGTGCGTTGCTTGAGCAGTACTTCGAAACGATGAGCGTGAAGGACACGACTCGGATTCGGTACGCTCAATCTCGTAAGTTGTTGATTGAGCGGTTCGGATCTGGCAGGGCAATCAATACGATTTCGACTCGTGAGTGCGATCAGTATCGAGCATGGCTCGTTGACAAAGGATACTCAACAGCCAAAGTCGCGAAAGAGATCATCATCGCACGGATGTTCTTCAAGCAAGCCGTGCGTTGGGAGCTCATCAGTTCAAATCCATTTGAGGGAGTTCGAGGTGGTTCTCAAGTTAATCAAGAGCGACTGTTCTATGTCTATCCGCATATAGCTCAAAAACTGATCAAAGCCGCTCCAGACGCCGACTGGAGGTGCATCATTGCCCTCGCGCGATATGGGGGGCTTCGATGTCCATCTGAAGTCCTGCGAGTGAAATGGACTGATGTGAACTGGGCAGAAGATCGGATGCGAGTCCGTTCACCCAAGACCGAGCATCACAGCGGGATGTCGGAGCGGCTTGTTCCATTGTTTCCTGAGCTCAGATCTGTCCTGATCGATGCATATGAACTCGCTCCAGAAGGGAGTGAGTATGTAGTGAGGAGATACAGGGACCCAACATCAAACTTGGGGACCCAGTTCAAGCGAATCATCCGCAATGCCGGTATCGAGCCATGGCCTCGTGCTTTCAATGCAATGCGAGCGAGCAGGGTCACAGAACTCGCGGCTGAGTACCCCAGCGCTGTGTGTACCTCATGGATGGGGCATACCCAAGCCGTTGCAGAAGCTCATTACCACATGGTTAGAGATGAAGATTTCGCCCGTGCTGCCAATCAGTTGACCCGTAGTCCAGGTATGCCTGATGGATTCCAAAGCGGCGCAAATAGCGGCGCATCGCCGTCGCAAAACACGGCGCAGCAGCGGGCGGCAAGGACTGGCAAGGACGGGCAGACCCAATCTCAAAGCGGCCAGCAATCAGTGGTTATGCCGGTCCCTTCATCTTGTTGCAAATCCTTGCAGTCAGTATCAAGTGGGCCTGGAGGGACTTGAACCCTCATGGGTTTTACCCCGGCGGATTTTAAGTCCGCTGCGTCTGCCGATTCCGCCACAGGCCCTTGCACAGGAGCATACCCAAGCACAGCCTTCTCTGCAATTGAGGATCGGACTTTATCATTCATCGTGAGCTGGAACTCGCTCGTCTGTGATCCCGAAACAAATTGAGACAACCCACGAACCCGATATCGAAGATTTCGTACAAATTCGCTTCTGGATCAGCCCCGCTGCCGGGACACGGTTGCTATGCTGATCTTTACCGCTTCACACATCCCAGTTTTTTATGCAAGACGAGGACAACGCAATGCACCGTGATCCCCAGTCGCAGGCAATCGCCGCATCGAACCAATGGCAGCCAGCCTCTCTCGATACCGGGAATCCCAATCCCCGGATCGATGAGATCTTCGCGATTGATGTCTTTGACATGAAAAAGATGCGACAACGGCTCCCAAAGGGCGTCTACAAGTCCGTCGAGTCAGTCCTGGAGGGGGGGCGAAAGCTCACACTCGCAGACGCGGAAGTCATCGCGACAGCGATGAAGGACTGGGCGATTGAGCGCGGCGCGACCCATTACACCCACTGGTTCCAGCCGATGACCGGGCTCACCGCTGAGAAACACGACTCGCTGACCAGTCTGGACGGCGAGGGTGGGGTGGTCTACCGACTCTCCGGATCATCCCTCATCCAAGGCGAACCAGACGCATCGAGCTTCCCCTCCGGAGGTCTCCGCGCCACCTTCGAAGCTCGCGGCTACACCGCGTGGGATGTCACCTCCCCCGCGTTCATCATCCGAGGATCCAACTACGCGACACTGTGTATCCCAACAGCATTCGTCTCGTGGAACGGTGAGGCGCTGGACAAGAAAACCCCGCTCCTCCGCTCCATCGACGCGATTTCCACCCAAGCACTCCGAGTGCTCAAGATCTTCGGCACCGATGAAGGCGTGACCTCGGTCGGCTCCACCCTCGGCGCTGAGCAGGAGTACTTCCTCGTTGACCGAAACCTCTTCTACGCGCGTCCAGACCTGGTGAGCTGCGATCGGACCCTCTTTGGATCGATGCCTCCCAAGCACCAGCAGCTCGATGACCACTACTTCGGATCGATCCCCTCTCGCGTGCTCTCGTTCATGGCAGAAGTCGAACGCGAGCTCGCATGCCTCGGAGTTCCGGGCCAGACACGCCACAACGAGGTCGCTCCGGGACAGTACGAGATCGCGCCGC
>WUAJ01000219.1 GCA_009827215.1 Phycisphaeraceae bacterium | reverse complement strand
CGTGCTCATTAAAGAGACGAGCTTGTGAAATCGCTTGCGGGCCAATAAAGCTGGACTCTGTCAAAGGGATTCCCTTCGGACATACCTTCACCGGTCCAGGCGGTATCCAAGACTGCGGGAACGCACAGAACTGTGTGAAGGTATGTCCGAAGGGAATCCCTTTGACAGAGTCCATCGCCGCGATCGGACGCAGTGCGACGATCCACTCGATCAAGAAGTTCTTTACCGGCAAGTAAAGATCAAACACACAAAATCACAAACGCCTCCAAGAAGGAGGCGTTTTTCAATGGACTTGATTATGCGTTGAGATCAAGATTGGGACGATCATCGCTTGAAGCTCGTCGTCCGCCTTGAGCGTTGTATCCGACCTGGTGCTCTTGACGATCTTCCTTCGCTTCTTCTTGATCCGCATCCGCGAGAGTTCTTACTGCATCGAGTTGCTCGACATGCTCGACGCTCGCAAGGTATTCATCGAATGCTCGGCCCCTTCTGCGAGCCTTGTCCGTGTCTTCCGCTTGCTTTTTGCGCGACGCGGCATTGCTGGAAGCTGGTGCGCCAGCAAGACTTGAAGCGAGATTGTTGATCGCACCGGTCATATATCTACTATCGGAAACGCGCAACGATCGCCGCCACCGAAATCCACAGTTGATCCACAAATTTTATACTTTGTTCGGGTGTCGCAGCCCGGTGTAGTTATGCACCGAGGATATTGACGCCGCAGTCCACATAGATGTTCTCGCCCGTTACGCCGCTGGAGAGGTCTGATGCGAGATAGACGGCGGTCTTCCCGACATCTGATCCCTCAGTAGTCCTACGGAGTGGTGCTTTCTGTGCTGCGAGTTCTTCGAGTTCATTGGTCCCAGCGACCGCGGAGCTCGCAAGCGTGCGTAGGTAGCCGCCTGAGATGGTGTTGACGCGGATTCCGTCCTGTCCAAGCTCTGCAGCGAGGTAGCGTGTGGTCGCTTCTAGACATGCTTTGGCGACACCCATGACATTGTATCCGAGGACAACTTTTTCAGAGCCGTAGTAGCTCATCGCCATGACCGATCCGCCGCCGTTTTTCATCATGAGGGGTTTGGCTCGATTGGTCATCGCCGCGAGTGTGTAAGAAGAGATGTCGATCGCATCGAGGTACGCTTGTCGAGGTGTCTTGGCAAACATGCCCATCTGGAGCCATTCACGATCGGCGTATGCGATCGAATGGACGAGGAAATCCATGCGATCATGGTCTTTCTCGTAGTTCTCGAAGAGTGCATCAAGATTTTCATCAGAGCCGGCGTCGCATTCGTAGAGGACTGGATTGTCAACAATCTTTTCCGCAGCTTTCTGCGTTCTGCGTGCGTTCTTGTCGCCCGGGATATGTGCGAATGCGCATGTCCCGCCGTGTGCGTAGATTTCTTTCGCGATGTGCCACGCGTAGGAGCGATCGTTGGCGACGCCAACTACCAATCCGACCTTACCATCCAGAAGCCCCATAGAAATGGTCCTTTCACATACAATTCCATCCGATTTATAGCCTTCTCGATCGGATGCTTCTATCGAGAGCAATGATAGGTCGTTTCAAAGGTCTACGATTCCCTATGAGCCAGTCAGGAGGAACCGAATCAGCACTGTCAGAGTCGCAAGATCTGCGATTGAGTGAACTTGCGTCAGATCTGAGGAATTCTGGGCTGATTCACCGATTGCTCAGACTCGCACACGACGAGGATCTTGGTCCAACGACCCATGATTGGACGGGTGAGCTGATGTTCAGCCGAGATCAGACCTCGAGTGTCTCACTGGCCATGAGAGAGGGTGGGACAGTATCCGGCTTGGAGTTCGTCCCAGATGTTCTCAAAGTCTTCGTGCGGCCTTCCGAATCTGTGGAATGGATACCAGCAGTCCATGACGGGGACAAAGTAGAAACTGGGACAGCACTCGGTCGACTCGAAGGCTCATCCATCGCAATCGTCCGGCTCGAACGCACACTCCTGAATCTGGTTGCTCGACTCAGCGGGATCGCGACGCGGACTCGAGGGTTTGTTGATCTTGTTGTAGGCACGAACGCACGCATCTGTGATACGCGCAAGACCACGCCGGGACTGCGTGTGTTTGAGAAGTACGCTGTGCGATGTGGTGGTGGAGTGAGTCATCGGATGGGACTCCACGATGCGTTGCTCATCAAGGACAACCATCTTGCGGGACTCGATGAATCGGCGTTTAAAGATCGGATCCAAGACGCATCGGTACAAGCTCGGGAACACAAACTCAGTTTTGTTCAAGTCGAAGTGGACACACTCAACCAACTCAAGTGGGTGCTTCAACTTGATGCAGGCATCGTTGATATGGTGCTGCTCGACAACATGTCACCTTCGACAATGATCGAAGCGGTGAGGTTGCGTGACCAGAGCAACAAAGCGTTGCTGCTCGAAGCCTCGGGGGGGATCAGCGAAGATACGGCGAGCGTGATCGCACAGAGCGGTATTGATCGCATGTCGATTGGCGGCTTGACCCATCAAGCGGTGAGTCTGGATATTGGATTGGATGCGTTGTGAACAGTCCTGAGCAGATCACGACTTGGCCTGATCAGCTCGAATCAGTCATTGAAGGGACATGCATTGAGCGTGCACTGGTGTTTGAAGACACGCTCAGTACCCAAGATGCCGCGGCTCGAGCGTGCGTCGGGTTTGATTTGTTGCATCCACCCACGCTGGTGGTCGCGTCGATTCAGCGGATGGGACGAGGTCAGCGCGCCAGCAACTGGTATGACGCGGAGGGATGTACCCTTCCCTGTTCGCTCGCGTTTGGGCCCAAATACTTCAATCTCTCGGACCCAAACCTCGCAGCTCGCGCCGGACTCGCGGCACTCGATGCGATCCGTGAGCACACGACGGGACATCAACTCGCGATCAAATGGCCCAACGATGTGCTGGTGCGTGTCAACAACATCCAACGCAAGATCGCAGGGGTTCTCATCGAGCACGCCGCAAACTCGATCGTCATCGGGATCGGGATCAACTGCACGCAGAACGATTCGGATTACCATCCGATCATCAAAGATCGTGCTGTTTCACTGTCGCAGCTTGGTGTTCAGTCATCTCGGATCGAGATCGCATGCTCGCTTGCCAAATCTCTGGACTATTGGTTATCACAAGCAAGCGAAGAGGATGTCCGAGCAGCGTGGGATGCTCGTGACGCGCTGATCGGGAATCATGTCAAAGCGGTGTACAACAACCAGCCGTACTCCGGAGAGGTCAAGCACATCGATCCGCTTGATCACATCGAGCTACTGACCGAAAGCGGGATTGTGCGACTGCCGGTCACGCAGACGCGGATTGTTGGTTGATCGAGCTCAGAGCAGACGCTTGATCTGTTTACCCAGTTCGAGGGCTTCGTCTTGAGACAGTGATCCCGGAGTCCAGTCGATCATGAGGCCAGTTCCTGGATTTCGACCAGTGAACTTTGGGATGATGTGGAAATGCACATGATCAACGGCTTGTCCAGCGTCCGCGCCATTGTTCTGTAAGATATTCACTGCTGTCGCGCCAGTCACCTTCTGGATCGCTCGAGTGATTCTCGGTAGCACTCGTCCCACAGCAGCAGCGAACTCATCAGAGAGCGTGTCGATCGTCGCAGCGGGTTCCTTCGGGATCACGAGTGCGTGTCCTTCAGACAACGGTCCGATGTCGAGGATCGAAATCACGAAATCGTCCTCGTAAATCTTGTGTGCTGGGACCTCGCCGCGGATGATTTTGGAAAAGATGGAATCTGTCATGCCCCATCCTAGTGCATCTGCTCCGAATCCTCGACCCGATCCGCATACAATCCCGCCGTGTCTGTTCCGACGATCCATCCAGTTATCCGGAAACTCCCGCCGCTGCTTGTGAACCAGATCGCGGCGGGGGAAGTCATCGAGCGTCCAGCGTCTGTGCTCAAGGAACTCGTCGAGAATTCAATCGATGCGGGAGCGACCAAGATTACCGTCGAGCTCCAGCAGGGTGGGATCGAGCTCATCCGGATCACGGACAATGGTTGCGGGATCGATCCTGATCAGATGACGCTCGCGCTGACGCCGCACGCGACGAGCAAGATCACCGAATCCGAGGACCTCGATCGCATCGCGACGATGGGTTTCCGAGGCGAAGCACTCGCATCCATCACCTCTGTCGCGCGCGTTACGATCACCTCCAGAACACGCGATCACGACGAGGGGCGATCGATCTACGCCGAGGGGGAGC
>WUAJ01000218.1 GCA_009827215.1 Phycisphaeraceae bacterium | reverse complement strand
GGTCCTGGGAGTATCGCTGCCGGATATTCATGGTGAATTTTACTCTGAACTGATGTGCGCGATGGATGATCGCGCGTGCGAGCTTGGGTACCACCTCTTGGTGAGCTCCAACGCGCACAGGGTTAAGAACGGCGTTGAGAACGGGTTTGCGCTTGATCTGGTAGACGGCTTGATCGTCATGCTCACTGAGCGAAGCGGTGCTGATCTTGAAGGCATCAGCCAACTCCAGCATCCGGTTGTGGTGATCGGGGTTGATGAGCCTGGGCTCAATGTTGAGACGATTGTGGTCAACAACATGCAGGGCGCTCAGAGAGCGATGGAGCATCTCCTTGAGGGAACACCTCCGGATCGGTGCTACTTTGTCGGCTCGCACAGAGGGAACATCGACTCGGACCAGCGTCTCGCGGCTTTTTGCAAGACACTACAGCAGCACGGGCACGAGCCACGAGCAGATCAGATCGCGTGCAATGAGTTCTCGTTTGATTGGGGCTGGGAGTGGGCAGAATCCATGCTCATCGAGGGGCTGCTCGAGAACGCGGCGGTCTTTGCTGCAAACGACGAGATCGCGATCGGAGTTGCGAACGCGGCACGAGATCACGGCGTCACGCTTCCCGATGAGCTCCGCTTGATCGGTTTCGACGATTCCAGACTGTGCAGTCTGCTGCGTCCGCGGCTTTCGTCGGTCCGGATGCCTGTCCGCGAGATCGGGTTCGCGGCGATCGAAGCAATCATCCGACGTATCGAAGATCCGAAGAGTTCGCCGAGACATTCCAGATTGGCAACGACGTTTATGCAACGAGAGTCAAGCAAAATTCCCGGAAGCGGGTGAGTCTACGAAGGAGTCGGGATGCGGAATCGTATTGCGTTTGCGATGTTGCTCGGTGTGTGCACCGCTTCTGGTGATGCGATTGCTGCACCGGTCACTGAGGCTTGGGCGAGCGAGGACATCACCCCCACTGCCGCGGTCGCGGCGGCTCAGCTGAGCGGCTGGTACGCAACGGCTGAAACCGTTAACGACACGATCGAGATTCGAGACATTGGGCAGGAGTTGATCCGTCAGATTTCAAGGGCGGAGATTTCGGCGCATGTGCCTTGGATGAATCTGGATTCGAGCTCGGATGGACCTCGAGCGATTGCGTGGACGGATTCGGGGCGGAGTCTGTTCATTGTTGTCAGCGATGATCAGGCAAGCGTGGACGGATTGGGATCCGACGCGGTGCTCCGGTACGACACGACGACCGACCAGCTGACCCGATTTACAAGAGCCGAGATTGGTAATGGGACTGGTCAGACGCCAACAGTGATTCACTACAAAGGGCAGCTCTGGGTTTCGACACAGAGCGGTGGCATACGCGTTTACTCGGCGCAGCGGAACGACGTGAATGGATCGCTTGATTATGAGTGGTCCTTGCCTGGGAGTGATGTGGCGCATGGGATGTGCGTGGCGCGTTCGCTGGATTGGCTATTCGTGGTGAGCGATTCGATGCTGTACCGGGTTGATCTGTCGCAACCATTCGCAGTTGCTGAACCAGTCGGCTCCGTCACTCGCGGGCGTGGTGTTGCGTATTCGGATCACTACGGGCAGGCATGGCATGAGGGTGTATACGTTGTCGAGGGCGATGATACCGGCGAAGAGGCACGTGTACTGCAAGTCCCGCGTTTCCAAGCAACCGGGTTGCTCCCATACTCTCCGATGGAGCATCTAGTTTTCGATGAGGATCTGCATGAAATCACGAGCACGCCGTGCGGGCGATTCCTCATTGCGAGTGAGAATGGACCAGTGCTCCTTGCTGAGAGCGATGACGATCGACTGGATTACGAGTCGTGGGTGCGTGACGAGTTTGATCAGGTCGTGATGTTTGCGCAGGGTTTGGTTGCGCCGGATGGCGAGCCCGCGGGATGGGTGACGGATGCTGATGTGCGAGCGGGATCGACCCGGTTCCATCCGCCAACCCCCGACGGGGCGGCTTGGGTTGTGATGCTCCACATCGCGAAGGACTTTATCGCGGGAGACCAAGGCTCAAAGGATCTGGTGCGGACCATTCTCCAGCGGTACTCTGGGATGATGCCCGATGGGATTGCGCCTCAGCTCACGAACGACGGCATCATGCGGCATTGGTACGACCCCTTTACAGGGAACGCGAATCCGGGGTGGAGCACTGAATACGCGACGCTGAGCACGATGCTGATGGTGATGTCTGCGGATCGGGCGCGTCGTTTCTATTCGGATGATGCGTCGATCATGGAGTATGCCGACGAAATCATCAATCGGGTGGACGATTGGGATAGCTACATACAGCCCGGCTCAAACGCGATGTACTTCCGTGCGAACTCGTCTGGAGGACCTGACTTTGGGACAGCGAGCGGGCCGTTCCATGAAGGGGTGATGTTCGTTGCGCAAGCGGCTATGTATGGTCAGGGTGATTCGGCGCTCGCGTATTGGCTCAATCGTTCGGTGCTCCCTCAGTCGGAGTATGTGCCGGGGTTGCCCGTGACCTCGAACTGGCCCGGGAATCACCTGCCGGCGTTTGTGTCGTTGTATCCATGGATCGCTCAGTCCGATTTCCGGTCTGATCCCGCATGGGAATCGCATATCCGCAACGAGCTCGCATCACACGGCGCGTGGACCGATGACAACGCGCCCCGGTATATGACGGTGTTCAGTGCCGGGACGACGCGATCGGACTGGGGCGGGTACCACGCGGATTCGTTGTCTGATCATCCGGGAAATGTGACAACGTTCCCATCACTCATGGCGTATTCGTCGCTGGGAGATACCGCCGCTAGTGTTGGTGCGTATCACGCTTATCGACATGGCGCTCGTCAGGAGTTCGCTACGGGTGCTTCAATTCTGTATCGCAAGTCTGATGTCGATCACGGCTATGTGACGCCGGATGCTGGTCTTCCGGATGTGGTCATCGGGGCGCTGGGGCTCGCGGAACTCATCTTGCCTGGAACAGCATCAGCGGTGCTCGCGACCGCATACCAGCCGGAGTGTCCGGCTGATCTTGCAGAGCCTCAGGGGTCACTCAACTTCCTCGATATTTCAGAGTTCCTGGATGCGTACGCATCTGGGGAATCAGCCGCGGACATCGCCGCGCCGTTTGGGCAGTTGAACTTCTTGGATATATCAAAGTTTCTGGAGCGGTATTCGTTTGGATGCCCATAACTCATTGGAGAGTGCGTAGACATGACAGGTTTGTCAGCATTGGCGGTATCTCTGCATCAAGATTTTATACGATTGGTGATTGTGATCAGTTATGTGCTCATGAGCACGCTCAGTTTCGGTCAGACTCAGGTGCTTGATTCGTTCGAGAGCACTTCCGGCTGGACTCTGATCGCTGCTGATGGTGTCAAGGGTGAGATTGTCGAATCCGACGGCGCTCTGCGACTCGATTACGATTTTTCAGCGGGATCCGGATACTGCGTAGTCGCACTGGAAGTTGATCTACCGCTTGATCCAAGCTACCGGTTTGGTTACAAGTTCCGAGGCAGCGGACTCTCGAACACGATTGAGTTCAAGATCATCGATGAATCCGGGGAGAACGTATGGTGGAGTGTTGAGCGGGACATGGAGTTTCCATCCGAGTGGATACAGATGTCCATGCGGCGCCGCCATCTTTCATTCGCGTGGGGACCAGATCACAACGTGCCTCTGTCGCGTGTAGGAAGGATCGAGATCGCGGTCACCGCAAGCCAAGGCGGGAAGGGAAGTGTCTGGATCGATGACCTAACGTACGAGCGATTGCCGGCGATCGAGCCCAAGCCCGTCGAACCGAAGATCAAGTCCGGCGAGCAGAGTCCGCTTTCGCGTGTAGCAGCTGACGGTTCAGTCAAGTGGAAAGGCGAGCAAGGCGAAGAGCTCAACCTTGAGTTCGATGATCTCGTCGAGTTCAGCGGGATCGAGCTTGCGTGGGAAGAGGATGGTGTACCGCAGGAGTACCGCGTGCAGTCTTCTGTCGATGGGCATGACTATGTCGAGCTTGCCACCGCATTGAACTCAGACGGCGGGCGCGATCTGCTGTTTGCACCTGAATCTGAGGCACGATTCGTCCGTGTGCAGGTCGTCGATGGGCGAGCGGATCTGGATCGCATCATATTCGCACCAGTGGAAACGTATCAAGACGCGAATCAGTACTTCACCCAGCTCGCTCGCGATGCACGTCGAGGCGCGTATCCGTTGTA
>WUAJ01000217.1 GCA_009827215.1 Phycisphaeraceae bacterium | reverse complement strand
TCAGAGCAACTCGCGATCGCTTCGGGGTATTCGGTCGAGGATGCGAAACGCGTCCGCTTGTGCGGGATTCTGCATGATGTTGGGAAGATCGGCGTCCCTGAAGAAGTCTTGTGCAAGAACAGTCGCTTGACGGATGAGGAGTTTGAGCTGATCAAGCTGCATCCGAAGATTGGTGCGGACATGCTGCAGGATCTCCCGAGTCTTCAGGACATTATTCCAGGCGTGCTCCATCACCACGAACGCTGGGACGGACGCGGGTATCCACACGGACTTGCTGGGGAGGACATCCCTGAGCTTGGTCGGATCTTGGCGCTTGCGGATACCTTTGATGCGATGAGCTCGAATCGTGCGTATCGGTCCGCGATGCCTCGCGAGAAGGTGCTTGCGGAGATCGAGCGGTGCTCGGGGTCGCAGTTTGAGCCGCGGCTTGCGGAGCTGTTCCTCAAGCTTGATTTCTCGGCGTATGACGAGGCGGTGCGGGATCACGCGGCGCAGGATGTCCGCAAGGCGGCGTGAGCCACGCTTCACTTATTCGGGATACACGGTTACCCAGGTATCTGGGATCAATGCGAAAGTTGCTTCGTCGGGATGGACGGCTGCAATCTCGGCGACTTCATCTGCCGTGAGTTGATGATTCTTGTAGAACACGACATGGGCGATCGATCCCTCGAAACCCACGAAGGGTTGCTTGGTGTATCCGATGGTGTATCCCCCACCGATGTGGAGGGGTTGTTCGCCGCCTTGGTTCGATCTTCCGGTGTCGAGTCCTGAGGTGTTCCCGTAGTTTTCTCCGGCTTGGATGCCGTCGACATAGATGATGAGTCCGCCGGGTCCCCATGTCATCGCGACATGGTGCCAAGTTCCCGGCGTGAGCACGGTTGGAGTCACGGCCACATTAGAGAAGTTGAATGAACCGCTATCCGAGAGGTATGCACCTATAGCGTTGTTGACGACGACGAGCGAGAGATTTGGGGATCCTCCGGAGGCATATTGCATGCCGAGGATGCCGTAGGACTGGAAGTTGGTGGTCCCGGTGGAGTTCACCCACAGACTGAACGCGCCATGTGTTTCTTTGAACTTGTTTGTCCATGGGATATCGATGTGATCGCTGCTCCCTGTGAAGAGCGGGACCTGAGCGCCGTGGTCGTTCGTTGTGGCGCCGGCAGCATTGGGGTCTTGGTATGTTCCGTCGCACGCATCGATGGCATCGACGGCGGTGGTCGACTTCGGATCTTCACTCAGTGGCCAATAGAATAGACCTTTGTAGGCATCGACCAGTGTTGGGTAATCCACGCTTGCATACTCGAACGTGAGCTGCGAGACATGCTCGATCGAGTTTTGCGTGGCGCTCATGGTCAGTGTGTAGTTGGTCGTGGTTTCGGTGGGCGTTGTATCGGTGTCGGCATCTTTGACGGTTGATGCATAGGTGACGCCGTTGATGGTTTGTTTCGGTAGCGCGACCCCTGTTTGTGCGGTGGCTTTCCATTCGGCGTCAGATGCAACTGTCTGGAGGGTGAGTTCGGTCGCGTCCAGGGTCGCGTTGCTGCTCGTGGACATGCCCTCGACCAAGGATGCTTTGGCATTGTTGCTCGAACGCAAACTGATTCCAACGAGGATCATCGCGGAGATCGTCGCGATGGTGATCAGGGTCATGACATAGACGGAGCCGTGCTGTTGACGAGTCTGGTTCATTTTCAATCTCCTGTCGCGCTGACCACAAATCCGAGTTCGTCTGCGATCTGAGAGTGAAGTGTTGATTGGGTCGCGAGGACGGTGCCGTCTTTGCTCACGGTGACGGTGACGCGCTTGAGTCCGGTACTGGATGCCGATTCGGTGGTTGGGTCTGCTACAAGGACATGGACAACTTTCACAGATCGGGTCCATCCGCTGAGCGCGAAGTTTGAAGCACCTGAGCTGAGTGAGGGTGGAGTAGAGGACCAGCCGTGGTAGTCGTCGATGTCGTCGTATGTCGCTCGAGTTTCGTCCCCACCGGGACCCATGGATTCTGGATCGTTGAGGATTGGGCTCGTCCAGTATTTGGTCGCGATCTCTTCGGAGAGCTCGTTGGTAAGGTTCGTCGCGACGATCCGGTTGGCGGTGACGCTCCCCGATCGGGCGATCGGCGCTACGAGTTGGATGGTCGATACGAGGACAAAGCTGATGATCAGCATCGAGAGCACTGTTTCCGCAATGGTGATGCCGTGGCGTGTGTTCTTATTCATTTGACTACCGGCTTGTTTGGGAGTGCGACATGCATTTCAAACATGTACTGCACGGTGTTGGGGTTCGTGACGCTGAGCTTCATGACCTTGACCAAGGAATCTTCTTGCATTGTGCTTACAGAGAACCCTGAGATATCTTCGAGGAGGGTTTGCTCACTGACTTCGTTGGTCTGCCTTGTGATAACTTGTCTGTCGGTGTAGTAGCGGTATTGCACAGTTGAAGGCTGACCTGATATTCCTGTGTTGTTGAGTTCAAGTGCGATTTGCTGTCCAGATGCCGCTGATCTGTAAGAGATTGCACTTGCTAAACGCAGATCTGATCTGAGTTGATTGATCATGTCGGTCATCTGCATGTCGGCTTGACCTGTCTCGGTCGCTGAGGGCACCGCTCGCGAAGCGATCATGAGAGCGCTTGAGAGTCCCAGCAAGATCACGGACATAATGGAGAGACTGATGACGGTCTCGACGAGTGTGAATCCTGTGCGTTTTCCTGCGTCTATGTGCTTAGCGGCTGAGTGCATCGAGGAGACCTCCTACTAGTTCGAGACCTTTAACCTCGGTCTCTGTAACATCGACAACCGGTGATGTGCCTGTGTCTGGGATTCCTTCGAGATCGACATTGATGCTGTTTGTGCCATCGGTGATCTGGACTCGGACACTGGGTGAGAGGTCACCGAAGGGTGTGATGATCGCGGTGTTGTCACCTGATCTGTTCGTGCGATGGATTTGCACGCCATATGGAGAGTCGCTAAGGTCTCGTGCAAACACGATGGTATCGCTCCTGATGGTGTCACCCTCTGCGATGATGTACATCTCTGAACTGGGGAGGAACTGGATGACATGCTGCTTTTTGGTGGCGCGCGCTCGCATCTTTACGCGTTCGAGGTCATCGAGGATAATGTTCTTTGCAGACTGCAGCGAGCGACCCGATGCGGCGTCTGCGAATCGAGGCACAGCGATCGCGGCGATGACGGCCATGATGGCGACCACGATCACAAGCTCTATGAGCGAGAACCCTGTGCGGTTTGCTTTGGATTCTTTGTGCATTGTGGTCTCCTGAATCGGGAACGCCCCGATCTGCGTGTGCAGACCGGGGCGGTGAGAGAGTCAAACAATCAGTGTCGGTCTGATTTAGTAGTTGTTGTACTGGACGCCTCGGACATCGACTTCGGTGCCTGGAAGGTTGGCGCTGATCGCTCCGGTGGTTTCGTCGTAGACCCAGCCTGCGGTGGTGCCGCCTTGAGTTGCGACGAGTGCGGACTGACCCTTGTTGCTACCGACCTTGAGCTTTGGAAGCTCGCGGAGGTATGGTCCGAGGTAGTAGGTGGACGACTTGGTTGCGTTTGCAGTGCCTGCGTCGTTGGTGTAGGTGGTCATCTGTGCTTCGAAGGTTGCGAATGCAGGGAGGGTTCCGCCGTGCTCTGCCTTGTAGAGGTCGATCGCACTGCGGAGGACCGCGAGGTCAGCGACCAAGCTGGAGTCTGCGGCTCCTGCTGCACCACGGCTCATGCGTGGGATTGCGATGGCGCCGATGATCCCGATGATCACGACCACGATGACGAGTTCGATGAGGCTGAAGGCGCGACGGTTGGCCTTGATGGTTGGTGCGATTGCTTGCATGCTTGTTTCTCCTTCACTTGCGTTTGCAAGCGTTTGATGTGTACCATGGAGATCGGCGGAGATTTGTGCTGAGTTGACTGTGAACACCTTACCTGTGAGCGAACTTATTTCTGCGCATTCGGTTTATGCGGGTTAGGAAGCTTTAGTCCTTAAATGCTGGTAAAGTGAGCCAAAACTGTTGGGTTTTATACTCTACAAGTGCTTGTCGCTGGTTGACTTTCAGGAGCCGATAACCCTCTGGGGTTGACTCTCCCACTCGATAGAGTGTGCCGTTGAGGATCGCTCCGGATTGACCTGTTTGCGAAGGCATGACTGCTGAGAGTGACGGCAGATTGTTCGGGATCGATTGGGTC